>JAEURE010000075.1 GCA_016789485.1 Anaerolineales bacterium
AATAGGTGTGGAATGAGATACGTCATCATTGGAACTGGCGTGGCTGGCTTCGCTTCGATCGAAGCGATCCGCTCAGTGGATAAAATCAGCGAGATCATCATGCTGGGCGATGACCCGCACGGTTATTATTCGCGCCCCGGGCTGGCTTACTATTTAACTGGCGAACTTCACGACAAGGCTTTATTTCCTAAAAAGCGTGAAGATTTTGCGCCGTTAAATTTCGGGTATCAAAATGCCCATGTGACAAGGATCAACCGCGCGGAAAAAACATTGCTGCTGGATGAAAAAACGCTTCTATCCTACGATAAGTTGTTGATTGCAACCGGGGCATTCGCTGCACCGTTGACAGTCCCGGGCGCAAACTTGAAAGGCGTGGTCAAGCTCGATCATTTGGAAGATGCCCGTCAAATTCTTGCGCTTGCCAAACGCGGGAAGACCGCCGTTGTAGTGGGCGGTGGAATCACTGCGCTCGAATTGACCGAGGGTTTGCTTTCGCGCGGCGTGAATGTCCACTATCTTTTGCGCGGAGACCGCTACTGGAGCAACGTGCTGGATGAACAAGAATCCCGCATTGTGGAAGCGCGCCTTCAAACGGAAGGCGTAACACTTCATTTCCATTCCGAGTTGACCGAAGTGATCGGCAAAAGCGGAAAGGTCAGCAGCGTCCGTTTGCTAAATGGACAGACGATCAAGTGCGACATCCTTGCCTACGCCATCGGAATTAAACCTCGTGTAGAACTGGCTCGCGAAGCCGATCTGGCATTGGACCGCGGAATTCTGGTCAATGAATTTTTGCAGACCAATGACCCTGATATCTATTCCGCAGGTGATGTAGCCCAGGCCTATGATCCGTCCTCAGGTCGTTCTGTGCTGGACAGTTTATGGACTCCCGCGCGAGAGCAAGGGTACACAGCAGGGTTGAACATGGCTGGAAAAAGAAAATCTTATATCAAAAGCCCGCCGTTCAATGTTACACGTCTGGCAGGGTTAACTACAACCATTATCGGAAGAGTAGGACATGGACGGGATGAAGATATCGTCGGTATTGCCCGCGGCGACAGCGAAACCTGGCGTCAATTGCCGGATGCCATCGCCGTCCAAGGCGGATTTGACATGAATCATGTGCGGGTGCTTGTAGGCGAAAAGACCTTGATCGGCGCAGTCGTGATGGGCGACCAGACCCTGTCCACACCTTTGCAAAAGATCATAGCTGAAAAAATGGACATTACAGCCATCCACGACAAACTGCTCTCCCGCGACGCAAAAATCGCGGACGTCATCGTGGATTACTGGTCAAAACATCTAAAAACAGCTTGAAAAATTATGCCTCGGGAGGGCAGATATGCTGCGTGGAAATAGGGAATTGTGGCTGGCGTTTTTGTTTTGCGTATTGATCACAGGATTGTACGGTGTGGTAACTTTTTGGACTCAGGAGATTCCGCCTGCAAGTGAATTGTTCGGACACGCTATTGGCATATTGGGTTTTATTCTGATGCTTTTGACTGAAACACTTTATAGCCTGCGAAAGAGAAGCAAAAGCGCCGCTTGGGGAAGGATGTCTACATGGCTGCAATTCCATATTTTCATGGGGCTGGTGGGACCGTATATGGTTTTGCTTCATACTTCATGGAAATTCAACGGGCTGGCGGGCGCGACCACTCTGCTCACATTGATCATCGTGGTAAGCGGCTTTATAGGGCGCTATATTTACACCCGCATTCCGCGCACAATGGATGGTCTGGAAATTGAAGGCACGCTTTCACAAGAAGCTCTCAAGCGAGCGCGCCAATTCATGTCATTGTGGCATACGGTTCATATTCCCATTGGCATTGCGTTGTTCATTTCCGCTTTTGTTCACATTGGCGCTGCTTTGTACTACGCCACGTTCTTGAAATAGGGAGGATGAAATGAAAAATAATCGTCTTGGATGTTTAACGGGTACGGGAATTATTGCTGCATTGATCACCTTGTTCGTCCTGGTCGGCGTTGCCTTTGCAAGCGGCGGACACATGTTCAGTTCGGGGGATCTCAATGCTCAATCTGGTGAAACAATGGGCGGCGTCAATTCTCACGCGCAAATCTCTGAATGCAAGACCTGCCATTCCGCGCCGTGGGAGCGCGAAACGATGGCAGATCGCTGCCTGGCTTGTCATACCAATATCGCCGCAGAAATGTTAAGTGTGGCTGAATTGCACGGCGTGATCACCCAGAAGAATCCATCCGTTGCCTGCCGCGATTGTCATTTTGAGCATCGCGGAGCTGCTGCCTCACTCACGGACATGGGCGAGAATGCTTTTCCTCACGAGACGCTGGGCTACTCTTTGACCGGTCACCAGCGCACAGTGAAGAATGAAGCGTTTGTCTGCTCTGATTGTCACGGAGAGGATATAGCTACGTTCGCTTCTGACTCCTGCCAGACCTGCCACTCCCAAATAGACATTGTCTTCACCCAGGCGCATCTCCTTTCCTTTGGGGCAGAATGCCTCGCCTGTCATGACGGTGTTGATCGCTACGGAAATGATTTCGATCACAATTCCTTTGCGTTTCAATTGATCGGAGAACATGCAGAAGCCAGTTGCACAAACTGTCATCTCGATGCGCGCACAATAGCAGACTTACAATCCGCGCCGCGTGATTGTTTCTCTTGTCATCAGCAGGACGACCCGCATGCAGGCTCATATGGCAATGATTGCGCAGCTTGCCATTCAGCGAAAGGCTGGTCGCCTGCAAACTTTGACCACAACCTATCTGCCTTCAAGCTGGAAGGTGAACATGCCAAAGCTGCCTGTGCAGATTGCCATGTAAACAAAGTTTTCAAGGGCACCCCCACGGATTGTTATTCCTGTCATCAGCAGGATGATGAGCACAATGGGCAATTTGGGATCGAGTGTGACGCCTGTCACACCCCTGATGATTGGGAGGGTGCCTCCTTTGATCACAGCCGTAGCGGCTTCCCTTTGACGGGTGCGCATATTTCACTTGAATGTGAAAGCTGTCATGTCAACAATGTGTTTGTGGGAACACCATCCACCTGTGTGGCATGTCATGCAGAACCTGCTGTTCACGTGGGGCAGTTTGGCACAGAATGTGCCGCCTGTCACAGTACCACTGCATGGACTCCTGCGACGTTCACTGAAAATCATACCTTCCCATTAGATCATGGCGAGCAGGGGACGGTTGCATGTTCTACATGTCATCCATCAAGTTATTCATCCTATACTTGTTATGGGTGTCATGAACATACCGAAGCGAATATCCGCGGAGAGCATTTGGAAGAAGGCATTTCCGATTTCCAAAATTGTGTCCAGTGTCATGCGGATGGTCGTGAACATGATGATTAGGTAAAGAACAAAAAGTCCTGCAGAATTCTGCAGGACTTTTTGTTTATTTTTTCTTGGGCGAATCCGAGATGTATTCACGTGGCGCCAGCATTCCCCAACGGCTTGCGCCGAGGTAGAGGATTTCCAGCACGAGATCCTCATAACGGATACCTTCTGCGGCGGCTTGCAGGCAAAGGTCGCTGTAATCGGGGGTCAACCCAGGCAGGGTGTTGATTTCGATCAGCCGCGGGTTTCCTTCTTCATCCAGACGGATATCCGTGCGGGAAACATCCAGCACGTTCAAGATTTGATGCGCGCGCAGGGCGAGGTGCTTTAGCTTCTTTTCCAGTTCGGGGTCAATTTCTGCGGGGCAAATGAAGCCGGGGTTATCCTCAGGGCCGACATCTTTCGACTTGGCCTCATTGGTATAGATCCACGGTGAAACCGAGCGGCTCGTATCCAGCTCCAGGATGGGGAAGCGGTGGAAGCCGTCTTTTTCGTACCATTCGGGGTGGCGTGAGTAAAGTTTTGAATCTGCGCGTCCAAGGATACCTACTGTAAATTCACGACCTGGCAGAAAGGTCTCGACCAGCGCGGGTTGTTGATAAATATTGATAATGTATTGGGTTCGTTCGCGCAATTCTTTTTCGTTCTTGACGATAGCTTTCATATCCACGCCCATGCCAGTGCCTTCACGGGCTGGTTTGACGAACAGCGGGAACTTTAATTCGGGGCGCAGGGGCTCGTCGCCCACATTAAATTCCTGAAATGGAGCTACAGGCAGGCGGCGATCCCGCCAGATACGTTTGGTGAGGGTTTTGTCGAGGGAAATGCCGTTTGTAAGAACGCGGGAGCCTGTATATGGAATACCGAGCATTTCAAGCAGGGCAGGCACTTGCGCCTCGCGCGCGTCACCGCCCAAACCTTCAGCGATATTGAAGCAGATATCAGGCTTTTCGCTGCGAAGCGCGTAAGGCAGGTCCCTGTCAGCCTGGATGAATATAGTTGTGTGGCCATCCGTTTCCAGCGCAGCTCGAAGCGAGTCTATCGTTTCGATATGGTCATAATCCGCAAAAGCATCCGGTGGAACTCCCTCCGGTTTGGGCTGAGTCTCATCTTTGATGTTCGCAAGAACGGCTATTTTCCAATAGCGTTTCATATGGCGGTGCGGAGGTTTATCTTCTTGGAGGCTGGTCATTTCTGAGCGTTTTTCTCCTGTCATTAGTGAATAACGGTTTGTAGTATAGTATAAGATGTAAAGATGACAAGGGTGTAAAGGATTTCTTAAGGTATTAATGTTTGTAACTAGACAATCATTCCCCTTTCAGGTATCATTAGCTCGTTTGTACTCATCCTCACTAAGGCTTGTCCTGACGGAAGGGTGCCAAACAAAGAATAAACTTATACCCGGATAAGCCCCTTATCCGGGTTATTGTACATAATACGTATTTTGGTGGAGGCTACCTAATGTCAGACCTGATCAAGCAGATCACGGGTGATCTGCAGAAGCAAATAGAAGGCTTTAAGCCCGAACTCAACATTAGTGATATTGGTGTTGTGGTGGAAGCGGGTGATGGAATTGCCCGTGTACATGGCCTTGCAAATGTTCGGGCGCAGGAACTTGTACAGTTTTCGAACGGCGTGATGGGTACGGCGTTCAACCTTGAACGAGACAGCGTGGGTGTGATCGTGATGGGTGCCTACGACGGTATCATCGAAGGTATGACCGTACGCGGGACTGGACGCATCGCTTCCGTGCCGGTAGGGGATGCCATGATCGGACGCGTGGTCAACGCTTTGGGTGAGCCGATTGATGGCAAAGGACCGATTGCAACCACAGGCTTCCGCCCAATTGAGCGCATTGCGCCCGGTGTGGTGCAGCGTCAGGATGTGGATACCCCGGTGCAGACTGGTATCAAGTCCATCGACTCGATGATCCCTGTTGGACGCGGTCAACGCCAGTTGATCATCGGTGATCGCCAGACTGGCAAGACAGCCATTGCGATCGATGCGATCATCAATCAAAAAGGCAAGGATCTGGTTTGTATCTATGTAGCCATCGGTCAGAAGAAAGCGGCTGTTGCTCGTACCGTCGGTATTCTTGAGCGTGCCGGGGTCATGGACAATACGATCGTTGTGGTCGCTGCCGCAGACGAATCGGCTGCTCTTCAATATATTGCTCCTTACTCCGCTTGCGCCATTGGCGAAGAATTCATGGAAACAGGCCGCGATGCCTTGGTGATCTACGATGATCTTTCCAAGCATGCTTGGGCATATCGCCAGGTTTCTTTGCTTCTTCGTCGCCCTCCCGGGCGCGAAGCCTACCCTGGTGACGTGTTCTACCTTCACTCTCGTTTGCTTGAACGCGCAGCTCGCCTTGCAAACAAATACGTGATTGTAAAGAAAGACTTCAAGGAGGCGATGGCTTCTGAGAAAGACGGCGTGGACGGTAAGGTTTACACAGGCCCTGTCTCCAAAGATGAAGCGGAAGAAGCCCGCAAGCACATGAGCAATGCGGATGATCACAAGATCATTAAAGTTGCTGGTACAGGCGGTTCTCTTACTGCCTTGCCGATCATTGAAACCTTGCTTGGTGACGTTTCAGCATATATCCCCACCAATGTTATTTCAATTACAGATGGACAAATCTACCTTGAGTCCAACCTCTTCAACGCTGGTATCCGTCCTGCGGTGAACGTCGGTATTTCCGTGTCCCGCGTGGGTGGTGATGCTCAAACGAAGGCGATGAAGCAGGTTGCAGGCCGCTTGCGCCTTGACATGGCAGCGTATCGCGAGTTAGCCGCCTTCGCTTTGATGGCTTCCGATCTCGACAAATCCACGCAGCAGCAGTTGAATCGTGGACAGCGTATGCAGGAAATTCTCAAGCAGCCTCAATATCAGCCGATGGAACTTGAGGATCAGGTTATGGTCATCTTTGCTGGCACCAACGGTTATGCAGACAATGTGCCTCTGGATAAGATGGCGCAATGGCAGGCTGACCTCATCCGTTACATGGCATCTTCCTATCCTGAAATTGGCAAGGATATTGTGACAAAGAAAGCCATTACCGACGACAATCGTGCCGCTTTGACGAAAGCCCTGGATGGTTTCCGCGCGGGCTGGCAAGCCTAAAAGACAGATCAGGAATAGAGGACTACTCTTATGGCTTCAGCTCGTGAAATGCGGCTCCGAATAAAGAGCGTAAAAAATATTTCGCAGGTCACGCGCGCTTTGGAAACAGTGAGCGCCAGCAAAGTCCGCAAGGCAATCAATGCGGTAACTGCAACTCGCTCGTATGCGACAAAGGCGTGGCAGGTTCTTAAACACGTTGCCGAACAACCCGGCCGTGACAGCTTGCATCCGCTTCTTGCGAACCGCAAATCTGTGAACAATACTTTGGTGGTCGTGATCACAGGTGACCGTGGTCTCGCGGGTGCCTATAACTCCAATGTGATTCGTTTCACGGCTCAGCGCTTTGACCCGAATACTGCTCCTGTTAAATATATTGCAGTCGGCCGAAAAGGCCGTGACCTGCTCATCCGCCGCCGCAAGCAGGTTATTGCGGATTTCAGCAATCTCCCCGCTGCGCCGACCTTCATGGATGTATCCGCGATTGGACGCCTTGCAGTGGATGAATTCCTGAAAGGCAACGTGGACGAGGTTTACCTTGTTTATACAGACTTTGTCAACATGGGACGTCAGATCGCCACGGTGAAAAAACTCCTCCCGCTTGAACTTGGCGGGGAAGGCCGTGTGGAAGAGTATGAACACAAATCCACAAGTGGACCAGCCGCGGCATATGAATATGAACCAGACCAGAAGGAAATTCTGGATGAGATCATCCCACGCTTTACCGCATTGCAGGTATATCAGGCCGTTCTTGAATCTCAGGCCAGCGAGCATGCCGCCCGCATGATCGCGATGCGCAATGCGACCGACAATGCCAAGGAATTGATCAGTGCATTGCAATTGGCTTATAACAAAGTTCGTCAGCAGGGCATTACGAACGATATCTTAGACATTGTGGGCGGCGCAGAAGCGCTGGCCGCGAAATAACCGGAGGAAATCATGGCAAAAGCTACTGGCCGTGTAGTACAAATCTTAGGTGGTGTGGTTGACGTCGAATTCCCTGAAGGCGACATCCCAGAGTTGTTCGAAGCGATTCAAGTCGAACGTTCGGGACAGGATGCGCTGATTCTCGAAGTTCAGAAACATTTGGGCGGAGGTTGGGTCCGTACTGTATCCATGGACTCGACCGATGGTCTCCAGCGCGGTGTCCCTGCGCTGGCTACTGGTTCCCCGATCATGGTCCCCGTTGGCCCAGCGACCCTTGGGCGTATCTTTAACGTGCTTGGCAATGCAATCGATGAAAAAGGCGAAGTCAATGCTGTGTCCCGTTATCCTATTCACCGCCCTGCTCCCGACTTTTCCGAACAATCCACCCGCGTTGAGATCTTTGAAACCGGCGTAAAAGTCGTGGATTTGATTGCTCCGTTCACCAAAGGCGGTAAGACAGGCATCTTCGGCGGTGCAGGAACAGGCAAGACAGTTATCATCATGGAACTCATCCGTTCCGTGGCCACTGAACACGAAGGCAATTCCGTATTCGCTGGCGTGGGCGAGCGTACCCGCGAAGGGACTGGCTTGTACCGCGAAATGCTCGAATCCGGCGTTATGAAAGACACCGTCATGGTGTACGGACAGATGAATGAACCTTCCGGTGTGCGCTTGCGCGTTGCGTTGACCGCCCTTTCCATGGCTGAATATTTCCGCGATCAGGGCAAGGACGTGTTGCTCTTCATCGATAACATCTTCCGTTTCTCGATGTCTGGTTCCGAGGTGTCCGCTTTGCTCGGGCGTATGCCCTCCGCAGTGGGTTACCAGCCTACCCTCGCCACTGAAATGGGCGAACTTCAGGAACGCATTACCTCCACCCGCACCGGCTCAATCACATCCATGCAGGCTGTCTACGTTCCTGCAGATGACTACTCCGATCCCGCTCCTGTGGCGACATTTACTCACTTGGATGCGACCATCGCTCTCGAACGCTCCATCGTGGAAAAGGGTATTTACCCCGCCGTGGATCCGCTCGGTTCGACCTCCCGAATTCTTGATCCTAATATCGTTGGAGAGGAACACTACCGAACAGCTCGTGAAGTTCAACGCATCCTCCAGCGCTATAAGGACTTGCAGGACATCATTGCCATTCTCGGTATCGATGAACTCTCCGAAGATGATAAGCTCATTGTATCCCGCGCCCGCAAGATTGAACGCTTTTTCTCACAGCCGTTCTATGTTGCTGAACGCTTCACAGGTATTGCTGGCAAGTATGTTCCTCTCAAGGACACTGTCAGCGGTTTCCGTGAAATTCTTGACGGCAAATGCGATGACCTTCCCGAACAAGCCTTCATGATGGCTGGTACCATCGAAGACGTACGCGAACGCGCAGAAAAACTCGCGAAGGCTTAAATCAGTGTCAAGTGTTTAAGTGCCAGGTGTTGAAAAATCTCAACACCTGGCGCATGACACTGGAGAATTACTATGACCATTCGTTGTGAAATTGTTTCCCAGGATCGCACGGTATTCGCAGGTGATGTGGATATTGTTGTGCTGCCTGGTGCGGCGGGTGAAATGGGTATTCTTCCCAAACACGCCCCTGTCCTCACCACTTTGAAGTATGGGATTGTCAAAGTCCGCAAGGGTGGCAAGGAAGAATTGTTCACGGTGGCTGGCGGTGTTGCCGAAGTGCAGCCTGATATTGTCACCATCCTTGCAGATGCCGCAGAAAATGTGGAAGAGATCGATGAAGCCCGTGCAGATGCCGCCCGTCAGCGAGCCGAAGAAGTGCTTGCCAAGGGTGTTCCCGCCGATACAGATGCGTATCTGGCGATGGAAGCCGCTTTACGCAAATCCAACTTACGTCTGGATGCGGTTCGCCGATATCGCAAGGGTGGTATGCGCATGCCCACCTCGGAGAATTAAACTCGCGTGGCTCTTTTTTCGAAAGACCTGGGTATAGACCTGGGTACCATGTTTACACGTCTTGCCGACAGTTCTCAAGTCCTGTTGGAAGAACCCACCATCGTTGCCATTGAAGTGGACGATCAGAAGATGGTGGCAGCGGGTCTTGAGGCGCGTGATATGTATGGCAAGGTTCCAGACAACATCGAAGTGGCGCGTCCGCTGCGAAATGGCGTGATTGCAGACTATGAAATTACTGAAACGCTGCTTGCCTACCTTTTGCAGCGTGTAAGCGGATCCATGCGTATCTTTCGTCCGCGTGTGATGATCTCCGTTCCGTACGGAGTAACCAGCGTGGAGCGGCGTGCCGTATATGAAGCAGTGATGGAAGCGGGGAGTCGCGAGGCTTTCCTCATCCAACAGCCACTCGCAGCCGCCATTGGCATTGATCTCCCCATCAATTCACCTTCTGGAAATATGCTCATTTGTCTGGGTGGCGGATGCACTGAAGCTGCCGTGATGGCTATGTATGGCATCGTTGCTGCGGACACACTCCGTGCAGGCGGCATGGATTTGGATGAAGCCATTGTTAACTACGTGCGCCGCAAGTATGGTGTCATTATTGGTCAGGTGACTGCCGAGCAATTGAAGATCCGCATTGGCGCCGCAGTTC
>JAEURE010000076.1 GCA_016789485.1 Anaerolineales bacterium
TCCCCGAATGAAAGACCACATGCGCGGCATGCGGGTCCACATAGGTGTTGTACTCAGCCAGCGGCGTGGTGTTGCCCTGATGCTTGATCGCTCCGCCCATCACAAATACTTCTTTGACATTTTCCACAATGCGCGGCTCTTTGCGGATGGCCAGGGCGACATTCGTCAATGGGCCGATTGCCACCAGGGTGATCTCCCCCGGATGAGACATGATATGTTCGATGATGAAATCGCTTCCATGCTTAACCTGCGGCCTGGCTGCCGGTTCTGGAAGTTTTGCGTAGCCCAGGCCTGAGTTCCCATGAGTCTCTGGGCTGAGCAGGGACGGTTGCACAAGCGGTAATTCACAGCCTCTGTACACAGGGATCTGGTTTCCATTCGCCAGTTCCAAAATGGAAAGCGCATTTGTCGTCACCTGCGTGGTGGAGGCATTCCCGTGGATCGTGCTGATTCCGTCGAGAACAATTTCGGGCGAGGCAAGAGCGAGTAATATCGCAAGCGAGTCGTCGATGCCGGGGTCAGTGTCTAAAATGATATGCTTTGGCATGTTAATCTGAAATGGAACGACTTAACGTTTCCATCCTCTCAAGGAATAATTCTACGAAGTCGCGTCCGCGAACATCCAGCGCGACTTTTATATTTGACGGTTTCTTTGCCACTCTCATAAAATCGGCAAAGGTCTTGCCGGTGGAGATGCCGCCTGAAATATCCACATCCACATAATGGTCTTCAAAAGTAAAAATTTCAGAGGCGAAAATAACTGCCAGAGTCAACGGGTCGTGCAGGGCGCAGCCTTTGAAGCCTTCGTACTTTAAATAGAAGTCCATGTAGGTTGCCGTGGCATCGCGGACAAATCGTGCGATTGGCGAATCGATCTTATTTAGTCTCTCCACATCATCCGAAGTGAGCAGGCATTTGTAAGTCGCATCCAGCGGAACCAAAGTGATGGGAATTCCCGAATGAAAGACAATATGCGCGGCATGCGGATCTTCATTGATGTTGAACTCCGCCAGTGGAGTGATATTCCCGCCTGAGCGAATCGCGCCGCCCATGATCACAAGCTCTTTTACCGCTTTTGCAAAACGCGGTTCCTTGCGGATGGCAAGCGCAATATTGGTCAACGGACCAATGGGGAAGATGCTCAATTCATCCGGCTCTGCCAGCACGCGCTCGATGAGGTAATCAACTGCGTGGCCTTCAATTGGCTTGGATGTTGGCTCAGGTAAAACAGATTTGCCAATTCCGCTTTGTCCATGCACAGCCTCGCCTGAATTATGCGGTGTCTTAAGCAGCGGATGTGAGCAGCCTTGCACAACGGGGATTTGGCTTGCTTGGACAAGTTCCAGCACAGACAAGGCGTTGCGCGTGGCTTTTTCAATCGTTACATTGCCTTGCACGGTCGTCAACGCTTCAAGTTTGATTTCCGGCGAGGCAAGCGCAAGTAAAAATGTCAGCGCATCGTCCACGCCGGGGTCTGTGTCAATGATGATTCGTTTTGTCATGATGTCCTGTGGAGTCAGGGATTCCCTGCCCTAGGCGATGAATTTTTCCACTTCTTCTTTTGTGGGCATGGATGGCTGCGCGCCGATTTTGGTTGTTGCGAGTGCGCCGCAAGCACAGCCGTAGCGGACGGAATCTTCGAGGGATTTTTTGTGCAGGAGTGCAGAAGCAAGTCCGCCGATGAAAGCATCTCCTGCGGCTGTGGTATCCACCACGTCAACTTTGTACGAATTTATGCCTACAGCCTGTGTCTCCGTCACCAATAATGCGCCTTTGCTTCCAAGTGTCACAATGACGGTTTTCACGCCATGTTTTAAAATTTCACGAGCAGCAAGCTCAGCGGAATTCTGGTCTGTGATTTGCATGCCGCTCAGGAGGGCAAGTTCGCTTTCGTTTGGGACGAGAATATCCACATTGGGGAGCAATTCGTCTGGGATCTGGCAGGCAGGCGCGGGATTAAGAATGACCGTCGTGCCTTTGGCATTGTATCGTTTGGCAGCGTGCAACACCGTTTCCATTGGAATCTCGAATTGCAAAAGTAAAATCTTCGCATCTGGAGCGGAGTCCACATCCTGCGAATCCACTTTGCCGTTTGCACCGGGCGAAATGACAATGCTGTTCTGTCCTTTTTCATCCACAATAATAATGGCTGTGCCCGAAGCGACATTGTCCTGTGCCACATGTGAACAATTCACGTTGTTTGAATTTAAATTTTCTATGAGGAATGGAGCGAAGTTATCTTTTCCCACACGCCCAACCATGGCGACGTTGGCGCCTTGTCTGGCGGCAGCCACGGCTTGATTGGCTCCCTTACCGCCGGGGATGGTCAACAGGTCGCTGCCGCTGATGGTTTCTCCAGGGCCCGGAAAACGGTGCGCACGGACGACAAGGTCTGCATTCAATGAACCAATTACGAGAACATCATGCTTTCGTGTGTCAGTCATGACGGTTATTTTACCCCATCGCTATCTTGGCTGAACCACCCCGTCTTTTACATCCCAAATATCGGAACCTTCCATAAATGCAGGCGTGAAAAAACTCAGATCTGTTGTGGTAAATAGCACCTGCTGGTCTGTATTGACATATTTCAACAAGTCGGCGCGGCGGTTGATGTCCAGCTCTGCCATGACTTCATCGAGCAAAATCACGGGCCATTCGCCTGTGCGGTCTTTCATCCATTCCACTTCAGCGAGTTTCAATGCAAGCAATGTCGTGCGCAGTTGACCTCGCGAGCCGTAATCGCTCACATCCGCTTTGTTGATGATGAAACGCAACTCGTCGCGGTGCGGGCCAATCGTCGTCACCCCGCGTGCTATCTCTTCGCTGCGGATTTGTTTCAGTCTCGACAAAAATCCTTCCTGAATTTCATTCAATTCAATGGAAGAACGATCGATGACCGTATCGAGCTTCAAGCCCAATTGTCCATTTGGTTTGGGCAGCGGGTCGTATGCAGGCTCATAGGCGAGGCGCAGGATTTCGGTTCCGCGAGTCAGTTCGTGATGAACGCGCGAAGCGAAGCGTTCGATCTCCTGCACAGCCTGGATGCGCCACAAAATAATTTGTGCCCCGAACTTAACCAACGCTTCATCCCACACCTGAAGCTGTTCGCTGTTTCCTCCGCGTTCTGCCAGCGCCTTGAGAAGCGCATTTCGCTGGGTGAGCGCCTGGTTGTATTCGCTGAGCGCGCGCGCATACGAAGGGACAGCCTGCGCCAGCGCAAGGTTGAGATAACGGCGGCGTTCATCGGGTCCGCCTTCGATGATCTGTGCCATCTGCGGTACAAAGATAACCGCATTGAAATGACCGATGACATCGTTGGCATGGCGTTTGACACCGTCCAGCAAAATCTCTTTGCGCAAGCGTTGACCGTTCACGCCCGTCGGCTCAAGGATGAGGCGTGCTTCGAGTCTATGCTTTGTTTTCCCGCGCTGGTAATCCGCTACAAGGCGCGTCACTGCTAATGGATTCTTCGCCTCGTGGAAATTTACGATCTGCCGATCCACATGGGTTTGAAAAGATGTGAACGCCGCCAGAAAATATATGGCTTCGAGAACACTGGTCTTGCCCTGTGCATTGCTGCCTACCAGCACAGCAACCCGCCGTGGAAGTTCTACATCCAGGCGGGTAAGGCTGCGAAAATTAGTGAGGGAGAGATGCTTGAGGCGCATAGAAAATTCAAAAGTCAAAGGCCAGACTGGAACTCTTTGACATACATAGTTAATCCATTTCTACATCTTCTTCATCCGCGCTGGGCTTCCAGACGCGTGTAGCGCGATCTGTGAAAAGCACGCCGTTCAAGTGGTCGATCTCATGCTGGAAGATGCGTGCCATCCAGCCGCTCGCTTTTAGTTTGACGGGATTGCCATGACGGTTAAGTGCTTTGACCTGAATTGATTCGTGCCGCTCCACTTCGCCGTGCAAGCCTGGGATGGAGAGACAGCCTTCGATGCCCATCACTTTTTCCTCAGAGACTTTTGTGATCTCAGGATTGATAATGACATAGAGTTTCTTTGGTTTTTCAGGCGCGTTTTCGTTCTCTTCTTCCTCGTCTTCGCCTTCGGCATACTCGATCACTGCCAGTTGCTGCGAGATGTTGATTTGGGGTGCGGCAAGCCCCACGCCCGGCGCTTCGCGCATGGTCTCGATCATGTTGTCAATTAATGTTTGCAGTTCCTTGTCGAACTTCGTGACTGGTTTTGCCTTGCGCCGCAGAATTGGGTCCGGCAGGTTTACGATTGGTAGTAATGCCATTCTTGTTTTTTCCTCTTTATTACAAATTCACGCTCTGATGGGCTGCTGCCCTGTCAGAGCGCCAATGATACTTGCATTGCAGATGATTTGCCAGCGTTGAAGTTAAAAATCCCCGCCCATTTCATTGCCTCCGTCAAAGCCTTCTTCCCCTTGGATTTCATCCTCATTGATGGGATTATCATCCAAATCTTCCTTTTGACCTGTAAATGGGTTGGTGATGTTTGGGTCGGGAGAGGCAGGCGTGGTTTTGGAAGGGGAGACGAATTCATTTATATTTTGGTGATAGGCCGCCACCCAGGTTGCGAATCGTTCGCGGTCATCCTTGCCTGCATCTTCGTTCTTTTTGGCAATACGTGCCGCGCGCCTGCGGTTGATATCCGCCTGCACGCTGGCGGGGTCCATCACATCTTCAAATCCCATTTGATTCCCGCCGACTGAGATCTTCACCGTCCCATAATTAAAGAGGATCGGGATGATGCCGTCTCTGGAGTACGAGGTGCTGAGGATGTTTTCAATCTGTGCCGAGCGGCGTTCTTCTTTACCGAAGGGTTTGCGGTCGATGTCGAATATTTCATCATTACTGACCATGAAGATATCATTTTTCCAATCTTCATATTCGTACCATAACCAGGCGCCGATGGGCAAAAGCAGGATAAGAGCCGTCACAACGAGAGTGTCCGGACTGTACGTGCCCGCCGCATTGACACGGATGAGTCGTTGACCTTCCGTGGTGGCAAGCAGGACGATGCGCCAAATAATGAAGGCAATGTCTCCCAAAAACAAGGCGAGGGGCTTCCATCCTTGCTGGATAAGAATGACCCAGTGTTTGTGATAGATGACCTTGCCGCCTTCCTCCAACCTGAGCTGGAACAAGGTTTGAAGCGCAAGCATCCAAAGCGGCGTTTTCGCGGCTTTTTCTTCATCTAATTGAACCACAGGGGTAAGTTCCACCTGCGGACGTTTTTCAAGCGGCATGCCCAGCTTTTGCTTGATGGTGTCCTTCATCACATCCATTTGACTGCGGGTGGTGATGGCTTTGGTGCGTTCCCAATACTCGCGGATCATATCCGCAGCCTGCACAGGATGATCGACGTGGTCGAACTCGAGCTTGCCGACAAAGGTGCGGACAATGACATTGCCATAATTCAGGATGCGTCCCAGCGCGTCACTCTCCACGCCGACAGAGAGGATGGTGCCGAGCGGCGCTTCTTCGCGGCTGTCATACAAGCCGACCACTTTTTCCAGCCAGATCACGCGCTGATTGGTGACGATGTAATAATCGTTACTCCAGTCAATGGCCTGCCAGACACCCCCGCCGAGTGCGGCGATCAGCGCGATCACGCCCAGCGCCCAGGGAGTAGTGGCTTGAGAGATGAACCCCGCGGCAAAAAGTGCAATGGGAACAAGCATGGAAAGGACAGGTCCAACCAGCGCCTGATAAAGACGAATTCGATGGCGACGGGCTATAAAATAAATAACCTCGTTCTTGCCAAGCCATTTGAAATTTGAAGAACGAGCCAGTTTGCGGCTCTTGATGGAAACCAGAAAATTGGGTCTTAACTTCTCGTATTGGCTTAGCAGGGATTCGAATTCGAGGCGCGAGAGAAAGAAAAGCGTGCAGTGTTCCGAAGCGATGATGTTCGCGGAGCGGTTGCGTTTTTCGAACAATGCCTCTTCACCGAAGTAGTCCCCCGCATATAAAACAGCCAACTGCCTGTCCTTTTTTTCTGGCCCAGGCGCTGTAACTTTTGCCTTACCCTTGTAGATCATGTAAAAGCCGTCGGCTTTGTCGCCGCGCTTGATGACGACGGTTCCCGCAGCAACTTCCTTTTCAACAAGTTTTTCCGCGATGACGGAAAGTTGATTCAGATCCAACCCGCTGAAGAGGTGCATTTTATCCAAAAAGGCGGCGCGCTGATTATTCTCGATCACGGTTTTATTCTATCAAATTTCGCGCACAATCGCGCAGCCGTAGGCGGGAGATTGTGTCAACTCGGGCAAATGCCCTTCGAGCAGAGACTCAACTGCCAGGTCCAGAAAGAAGCGGGTTGGGACTCTTTGCCGAAAGGTGACATCGTCCACTGCGCCGCGATAACGCAGGATGCCTTCACGGTCGATCACAAAGACATGCGGGGTGGTCTGAGCCTCGAACATGTCTGCCACTTCGCAATTCGCATCCAGCAGGACCGTGGGCAGGCGGCGCGTTTCAGAGACAGTTTTCAACTCCTCAGCAGTTTCATTGCGATTTGACGCAATCGTGAGCATGGACACATCATCCCGCCACTGCACGAACATGGACATGATCGCTTTGTCCGTGCGTTCCGAATGCGGACATTCACACGACCAAAAGTTGACGATGAGGATCCGGCCGTGATAATCGCTTAAACGGTGAAGCCTGCCGTGAAGGTCAGGCAACTCAAAATCAGGGACGGATTGATTGATCTGCATCTCGGCATTCGTGGCTGCTCAAAGCCTAATCCAAAATCCCAACGCCTGCTAATTTTTCGATGACTCCCACCACAGCGGAATTGTCCAATTCGCCCATGCCCATCTCGATCATCATTTGGTAAAGCTTGGTGTTGGCTTCCGTCCCAGAGACGGGGACGTCATATTCCTTTGCAGTATCAAGGACGATGTTCATATCCTTCAACTGCATGTAGGATTTGAAACCGGGACTGCGATTTCCGTCAAATAAACGCGGGGGTTTGATGTCAAGCGCCCAGCATTGAGCGGCGCCCGCTTTAATGGCATCCACAACTTTACGCGGGTCAACGCCTGCTTTTTTGGAGAAGACAAGCAGTTCGCCCATTGCCACCATCTGTGCAGCGACCATGATCTGATTGGCAGCCTTGGCTACCTGTCCCGCGCCTGCATCTCCAACGTGGGTGATGGTCTTGCCCATTGCCTGAAAAACAGGCATCACTTTTTCGAGCGCACCCGCATCGCCGCCGACCATGATGGTGAGCGTGCCATTCTTCGCGCCAATATCCCCGCCTGAGACCGGCGCATCCAGCGAGAACACACCTTTTTCTTTTAACTTCTCTGCGATCAAACGCGCGGAGGCTGGCTTGATGGTGGAGTTATCCACCATGATGAGTCCAGCCTTTGCGCTCGCGAGAATTCCGTTCTCGCCGAGGGCTACTTTTTCCACATCGGGTGAATCAGGCAGATTGGTGAAGACAATATCCACCTGTTCGGCAACTTCCTTTGGCGAGTTCGCGGCGGTTGCGCCTTCGGCAACCAGTTCATCCACTGCCGCGCGGGAGCGATTGTGAACGATGACAGGAAACCCCGCCTTGAGAATATTCCGTGCAATGGATTTACCCATTAATCCCAGACCGATATAACCAACTCTTAACATGAAGAGACTCCTTGGATGAGAATGATGCGGGGATTATAACGCGGGGATAAAAAAAGCCTGCCTCTTTGCAGAGACAGGCTTCGGTTAAGAAAGAAGCGTTTACTTGATCGAGTAGGTAATGCTGACGGTTACAGAGATCGCCAGTTGACCGGGTTGGATTGGGACGACTGCCGCTTCCGCTGCACCGCCGCCACCGCCGCCCTTGCCTTCAAAGTAGGCTGTCGGGCTGCTCTCATAGAAGCTGATGGTCTGGATCTCCACGAGGGAGAGGCCGGCGGCTTCAGCCAATTCCTGAGCCTGTGTCTTCGCATCTTCCACAGCGCTGGCGCGCGCTTCCTTTGTAGCTTTCGTCTTGTCAGCCACATCGAACTGGATGCTGTAGATGTTGTTCGCGCCCGCAGAAATCGCAGAGTCGAGCAGGCTGCCAAGGCCGTCCAGGTCGCGCACAGTCACGTTGACCGTGTTATCCACAACATAGGTGGTCCCTGTGATCTGGCCGCTCGGATCATATTGAGGGTTCGACCAGATGCTGAAGTTGGTGGTGTGAATGTCCTTCGCTTCCACTCCAGCCTCTTTGATGGCTTCGATGACTGCATTGGACTTTTCCTTGTTGGTTGCCACCGATTCAGAGGCGCTTGGGCTTTGGGTGTTCACACCGATATTGATGTAGGCAACGTCCGGGGTCAGGTAGACTTGTCCCAGCCCGTTCACACTCAATGTGCGCAGATTCTCAGGCGCTGCCTGATTGATGGTGGTCGGCCCGCAGGCACTCAAGACGAGGGCGAGGGCCAAAATGGCAAAAGCAAAAAATTTAGTACGCATGGTTATCTCCTTGTTGGTTGTAATTCACAGGTAAGACGTCACGTTCCAAAAAAAGTTCCCAGACCGCCATCCCGTCAACCACTTGTATTTTAGTCCATTTACGGCTAAAATTTTGCACAAATGTTCTATTGTGCTCGCGCCGAGCGGAGAGCAGCGAAGCCGAAGCGCAGGGATGATTATGCCAATTAACTATCAGGAAATTTACACCCAGATCAAACAGGTCGGGCAGGGCGCGAAGGAAAGGCGAAAGAAGAAAGAGGAAGCCCAGGAACTGGCGAAGTCCCTGCTCGATACCTACTCTTCTCAACTTGACTTCCTGCGCTCCAAAGTGGATGCCGCCAAAACAGCGGATGCCAATATCCGTTGTGCCGTGCCATTGGATGAAACCCTCGCTTCTTCCTACTCGATGCCTGCATCATCCCCGCAGGGGGAGTCTGTTTTGCAAGCAACTCTGATCGCCGCTGACGGTTCGCAAGCTATTGCAGACAGGCACAGCCCGGTGCAATTCTGTGTCATCAACGTGGGGGCGATTACCATGAAGCCAAACTCCGGCGAAACCCCAAGCGTGGAAGTGGAAAGTGAACTCTTCTTCGGCGACGCCATCGAAGAAAATGGACTCACCACCGACGGCGGCGTCGCCTTGCGGCGTGACCTTGCCGAGCGCAGCGTCATTGAAAAGCTCAGCAAAGGCTTGAAGGGTTCGGTCGTTTCATTTACAGACGGCACACTCGAAATCTTCCGCGCCAAAGACGTAGACAGCCCCAGCATGTACCGCAGCACTGTAGATAAATACATCTCCGTCCTCTCACGCCTGCAGGGACGCGGCATCATTTCGGCGGGATATATCGATAAACCTTCCTCCAGCCTGGTAGTCAAACTTCTCGAACTGACCCAGATCACTATTCCCGATGAGATGGAAAAACTGCGTAACGCGCCGCCGCTGAAATACGTGACTGACCGCTGGCTATTTGGTTATGGTAATAAGTTATTCCAATTGCTGCCGCCTGGACATCGCTCAGCGGTGTTCAAGATCCAATCCAGTTCTGAGAAAAGCTACAAAGGCGTCTTGGAATTGCACTTCTTCTATCTCAACGTTGGCACGGAGGGACATCCCTGGCCCGTGCGTGTGGAGATTCCGCGCTGGGTGGTGGATGATAAGAAGCAACTCGAGCTACTTCATGCGGTTTTGGTCGAGCAGTGCCGCATGATGGGCAGCAAGCCATACCCGTATCTTTTGCATCGCGCGCATGAGACGGCAGTGGTGAAGAATGAAGAAAAACAGCAGATCGAGCAGATGCTGTCACTGGAATTAAGAAGAAACAACGAAGACGTGGACGAGGGTTCGAATAAACAGTCCGCAAAGGATTTGCAGGGAAGAACAAGAAGATAATGTCGTTGCGAGGAGCGCCTTTGCTCTTTGCGACGAAGCAACCTCAACATT
>JAEURE010000077.1 GCA_016789485.1 Anaerolineales bacterium
CCAGGATAGGCTGACTGCTTTAATGCAGGAGTTCGAGGGCGAGGAAAAACTGCCGCGTAGAAAGGGTTTGCAAGCCTACGCGCTGACGGTAGCGTTTTATCCAAGTTTTTATTTTGAAATCCCTTCAAAGTAATTTTTACCTGCCGTTCATCAAATGAAACAGGCAATAGTGACAAATTATTAATATTTATTGATCGTTCGATAATTTAGAGGAGAGAGCTATGACAGAATCTACAATTGATGAAAATATTGCCAAAACTACACCCAGAGATATGCGGGCTTTTCTGACCATCTGGTTTGGACAGTTGATCTCCATGCTCGGTTCAGGCTTAACCCGTTTTGCCCTAGGGGTGTGGATTTTCGCTGAAACAGGCCAGGCAACGCCTTTTGCGATTACCGTGTTGCTTGGGAACCTGCCGGGCCTGCTGCTGATGCCTGTTGCGGGCTCACTGGCAGACCGTTGGAATCGCCGTCGCATCATGATCCTTGCCGATACCGGCAGCGCCTTGTTGACTTTGATGATTGCGTTTTTCCTCTTCCAGGGCGATCTTATGATCTGGCATATTTACATCCTGGTGACCCTGGGCTCGGTTTGTAGCGCATTTCAGGAGCCTGCCTATAGCGCATCCATTGTGATGCTTGTACCAAAAGAGAAATTGGGCAATGCCAACGGCATGGTTCAGATGGGACAAGCGTTGGCTTCAGTGATTACGCCGTTGCTGGCAGGCGCGTTATTTGTTTCCATCGGGTTGAATGGAATCATTCTGATCGATTTCATCACATTCTTTTTTGCCATCGGCGCTCTGTTCTTAATTCACATTCCCCAGCCTGTTCAAACAAGGGCGGAACATAAAAGCTCGAACCTATGGAGCGATATTCACTTTGGCTGGAATTATCTGTGGCATCGACCCGGGTTGTTTGGTTTGCTTATGTATTATGCAATGGTCAATTTTCTGCTCAACTGGTCGGGCGTTTTGATCACCCCCATGGTGCTTACAAGTTTTTCACCCAGTGTCCTTGGCGTCATCCAAACTGCTTTGGGAGTTGGAATGCTTGCGGGCAGCATCATCATGAGTTCATGGGGTGGACCAAAGCGACGTATTCCAGCTGTCATCGGATTTATTTCGCTGGCGTGGATCGGATTTCTTATTGCAGGACTCCGCCCGCATCCTTTCTACATTGGAGCTGGTCTTTTCATCCTGATGTTTTTCATCCCCTTGGCATCTGGAAACAGTCAGGTTGTCTTTCAATCCAAAGTTGCCCCCGAGGTGCAGGGACGTGTTTTCTCCATTCGTTCGATGATGTCACAATCCATGATGCCGCTTGCTTTTGTGACGGCAGGTCCGCTGGCAGATTATGTTTTCGAGCCACTCATGAAAGATGGGGGAGTATTGGCTGATTCCTTTATCGGCGGGCTGCTGGGGACTGGTCCCGGGCGCGGGATTGGGTTGATGTTTGTAGTTGCCGGGTCGGTGGCATTGATCGTGAGTGCATTTGTTTACGCAAATCCCCGCATCCGCAATGTGGAAGATGAGATACCGGATGCTGCTGCATCTTAATAAAAAACGAGCCGCTTTGCAAAGTGGCTCGTTTTTTATTAACCTATTCGCCAATGATCTTGACTAACACTCGCTTCCTGCGTTTGCCATCGAACTCACCGTAAAAAATTTGTTCCCAGGTGCCAAAATCCAATTCGCCATTTGTCACAGCTACAACTACTTCACGCCCCATGATTTGCCGTTTCATGTGAGCGTCGGCATTGTCTTCACCTGTTTCATTGTGTCGATACTGGTTGATTGGGTCATGGGGGGCAAGTTTCTCCAGCCATTTGTCGTAATCGTGGTGCAAACCAGATTCATCGTCATTGATAAATACGGAGGCAGTGATATGCATTGCGTTCACAAGGCAAAGTCCTTCTCGGATTCCGCTTTCATGCAGGGCTTCCTCCACCTGGGGGGTAATATTCACAAAGCCGCGGCGGGTGGGGAGATTGAACCAGAGTTCATTACGGTAGGATTTCTTATTCTGCCCTTCTATGAAAAAATTTATCTTTGGAGATTTTACTTGACTCTCGCATAAAGAGGTAGTTCAGTTTCACAGGAATGTTATGCTGGTGAAATTCGGCTTGCCCAGAGGGCTTTGCAAGCCAGGGCTGTGTCATGTTCTAGAATCAGGTTTCGCTCCATATTCACGTTGTTCTTCATCAATAGAACCGAAAACTTCTGCCACTTCTGCATTGGCTTGCTTTCCACGTTCAACACAACTTTACGGGGACAAATGGTGATCACCCAACCATAAGATGCGCCGCGCGCTTTGTCTTCTTCCACAAGAACGATCGACTGGTCGGTCAAGGCGAATATGGAAGTCGGCGCAATAGGTCGGCTGAAAAACCGCAGGAACTGTTCCTTGATGCGAGGCTGGAAGACATACCCCAATAAACGTTCACCGGGGCGCAATGCGTACAAACGCAGCCCGTTCATAAACTTGAAGGACTCTTTGTTCAACTGATCCAGAATGGCTTTATTCTGCTCTCGTGTGGTTTCATCTAGATTGGGGTTGTACCTCATCTGCAAGAACTGGCGCAACGTGTTATCCAGAAGATATTGTCCAACAGTGTTGTATTCCGCGATGGCGCGAACCAGTTCGCCGTTAACTTCAACCGCTACTTCCAAAGAGCCGTACAGCAAAATCAGCTTGTGATGAATATATATCAGGGATTCGGCGGGAAGATAATTTGCTGTGAGCGGCTTGCCGTCTTGAACATGAAGCATGCCATGCGTTGTGGAGAGGAGAGCTTGTCTTGGAACACCGCCTCTTTTCATAAAGGGCTGAGGCGGAAGCATCAAGATGGAATGAATCGACTCTTCCTCTGGCAGATAGGATTGAACCGCCTGTTGAAATTCCTGCGGCAGGTCTGTCAAGGCTTTCACTACAAAGGGGAAAGGGTTTTCTCTGGGCATCATTATGAACTCACAAACTTAAACTCAATATTGCTGATCCCAATTTCTGCCAAATCAGCCGCTTCTTTCCCCAACAATGCGCTTGCTATGGCTCCATTGAAATTTTCCGCCGCCTTAACACGCCCTTCTCCCTATGTCAAGGTGAATTGTTTTTTATGAAGAAGGAAGCAGAGCCTCGATTCTTAAAATAAGTTCATCCAGATCAAAGGGTTTCGCAAGGTAGTCATTTGCGCCAAAGGTGGTGGCTTTGCTGTTGCTGTTATCCAGGGCGGTGATGATTAGAATCGGGGTCCGTGAAAAGTTTGGGTCTGCGCGCAATTCCCTCGTAAGCGTGAAACCATCTGGCGGAGGCATCATAATATCCAGGATAAAGAGATCAGGGCGCAGGGAACGTGCTGTCTGGATTGCCTTTGAACTCTCATTGATGGCAGTGACCTGATATCTTCTTGAGGATAGAAATCTGTCCAGAAGTGTGGTTACTTTTTCGTCATCGTCAACGATCAGAATTTTGGCCATAATTTTTCCCTGGGTATTGTTTTATTTTAATAAATGCTTTCTTTAAGAAACTATTGAGAAAATCTGAGTCGATTTTTGTATATTATACCCTTTGTACTAAATGATTTTGCAAACTTTACTGCGATATATTGCTTTATTGAAGGCGAATAAATGAAAAGCATGGGTTTTGCAATGATTTTGAAATCTTCAGAGAATACTGACGTAATTCCGCGCTGACATTGGGGTGTTTGCGATGCGCAAAGCATCAGTGTAGGTGTTTCTTTCGTAAGGATTGACTCTGTATCGGCGGTGGGGGAGGCGCGCAGTTTATTTGAGATGCAGAAATGCGCAGAGTAGGTATTGCTCTGAAAATTTTGTAAGAAAAAGTCACACGCAACTCTTCTCTGATCGCAATGAAGACAGCGGAAACTTATTAAGTGTAACTTAAGTCCCATTGTAATTTTTTCAGCGGAGGCTATACTATTAATGGTGAAAGGTCTAACACGGACATTCCATTTTTATTGGTGATAGAAAAGGAGAAATCTAATGGAATCGGAGCGGCGTGCTGCAAAGAGAAAAAGGTTTACTTATTACATGAGGGTGATGGACGCCAACTCGCTGCAATTGATCGGGTATTTAACCCAGATCAGCGCGGTCGGTATTCAGGTGGATAGTGAAAAACCCCTCCCTGTAAATACGAATTTTAAACTGCGGGTGGATTTGACCACAGACATCGCCAATAAGACCATGATGATCTTTAATGGTCGCAGTAAGTGGTGTCAGCCAGACCCGGCTGAACCAAATTCGTTCAATGTCGGTTTTGAAGTGACTTTGTTGTCGCGTGAAGACACCGAGATTTTCAACCGTATGATCGAAAAATATGCAACAGAAAGCAGTTGGTAGAACGGCCTACGGCCTTCGAATTCGAATCGTTATGTACATATATGAAAACGATGATAAATGGCAGGTGTAATAAAGAAAATGCGGCGTAGAATAAAAGCATCAAGGAGATACACAATGCCTAAACGTCATTTTGAAATTCATTATGCAGATCGGATTGGCTGGCTGCGCGCTGCCGTACTGGGCGCCAATGATGGAATTGTTTCGACGGCAAGTTTGGTGGTGGGCGTGGCAGCTGCCAGCGCGGTCCGCGGCGATGTAATGATCGCAGGGATTGCGGGATTGGTGGCTGGCGCGATGTCCATGGCGGCGGGTGAATATGTTTCCGTCAGTTCTCAAGCGGATACTGAAAAAGCAGACCTGGCACGCGAGAAAAAGGAACTTGAGACGGATGATGCCGGGGAGCGCCGCGAGCTGGCGAATATCTACATCAAGCGCGGACTGGAACCTGCTCTGGCGAAAAAGGTTGCCGATCAACTCATGGCGAAAGATGCGTTGATGGCGCATGCGCGCGATGAACTTGGGTTGAGCGAGATCCATACCGCCCAGCCGATTCAGGCGGCACTGGCTTCTGCTTTGTCGTTTGCAGTAGGTGCTGTACTGCCTTTATTGGCGGTGTTAATTGCCCCTCCCAGTTTGATGATTCCATTGGTGGTGGGCAGTACGTTGTTCTTTTTGGCGCTGATGGGAATTCTGGCTGCCTACCTCGGCGGCGCAAATATGTGGATTGGAGCGTTGCGCGTCACATTTTGGGGGCTGCTTGCCATGCTGGCAACTGCTTTGGTGGGAAAACTATTCGGCACCACTGTTGCATGATGAATAGTTGAATAGATCATGAATATAAAAAGAGCGCGAATTTCGTGTCCGCGCTCTTTTTATACGGTGTAAACTATAGCTCCTGAAAAACGTCGAATGTCTCAAAGATGCGCCGCAGGGTGGCGCGGACAGATTCGAAGACTTCATCATTTACATTAAACTCAACCATCACTTCTTGAAAATCCTCTTCTTTGAATTTCTCGACAATCCGCTGTTCCAAACGGACCTCGATGCTGTTGCGTGAAAGCCGTACAAATTCCAACCCTCCATAACTGCCGTAGGACTGGTCATTGATCTCAAAATAATAGTTGCTGTCTTCAAAACCCTTTTCGATGGGGCGCGAGAATGAAAGGACAGACGGTTGATCGGGGTCTGTCTCTGGGTCAGCAAACATGACGTTTGCCGTTGTGGAGTTGGTGTACGGCTCAACATACGTGGCGATGAATTTCATGATAACTCTCCTCGATTTTAGTTTTGAATGTATTTTATTTCGGGTTTTCTTGTTGTGCATCCCACTTTGGAGGGAGTATTTCTCGTTCTACTTGAGGAGATGCCCTTTCCCTAATGGAACTTCATGCTTGGTCAGTCCTGCGCATTGCTTGTCCAACATCTCGTATTCCTGCTTCCAGCGTTCTAAAAAAGACTCATACGCCTCTTTGGATACCCAGAGGTCAATGGTGAGGTATTTTTGTGGGTCAGTTTCGTCAAGCAAGAGTTCGGTCCCTAAATATCCTGCGCCGTTTTGGAATAATTCTGCCCATGCACCAGTAGGTGAGTAAATTTGTTCAAATTTTTCCCGTGCTTCGAGTTTGACGTGATACTCCCAGAGAATAAGATACATGAATCAACCCGTCATCAACTCATCCACTGCATTTGCCAGCTCTCTCAAATTCCCGACCTTTAATACATTGCTACAAAGCGGCGCATACTTTGCCATATCGCTATCGCCATTCCACATGATCGGCGGTTCTGGGTTCAGCCAGATCGTCCGCGTGGCACGGCGGGACATGTTTGAAAAAATATCCACGCGCGGGTCATTGTAGTTGTTGCGTCCGTCACCGACAATGATGAGTGTCGTTCCGCTGTTGAGCGTATCCATATATTCGTTGTTGAAATCGTTAAGTGCCCAGCCGAGGTCAGTGTTGTAATGTCCGCTGGGCATGCGCCACAAAACAGACTGGATCGCTTCATCTGCATCCGCGCCGCTGAAATCTTCCGAGATGGATTCAAGGTGGTCGATGAACGCAAAAGCATGCGTCTTGCGGACTTGTCCCTGCAGTGCGAACAAAAAGCTCAGCATCAACTCCGAGCAAAAGCGCATTGATGTGCTCACATCGCAAATGACCACGATCTTCGGTTTGTGCACGCGGTCTTTGTGTTTGATCTCCATTGGCACGCCGTGATATTTCAAACTCGCGCGGATGGTTGCCTTCGGGTCCATCTGTCCGTTCTTCGCGCGCTTCTGTCGCAGGGCAATCCGTGTCCGCAGCATGGCGGCCAGCTTTTTCACTTCACGCTGTATAAGTTTTTTATCTTCATCAGACAACGCGTGGAACGGACGGTTCATCAAATTATCGATGTTCTCGCCGCGCGGTTTCTCACTCAGATTCTCGGCAATACGCTCGCCCGCAAATTGCTCCATCTGTTCCTGCATCCCCTGCATATTTTGCTGAATCATTTGTCGGATTTGTTCGACGCGTTCACGGCTCATGCCCATCTGCGCCAGCTGTTCCATCAATTCCTTAAGCGCCTTTTGCACTTCAGGGAATGCCAATGCGCGCATCATGCGCTGTGCCATCCAGTTTTGATAATTGAGATTGTCTGCCTGATTCAATCCGACTAATTGCCCCAGCGCCTCAAGCTCCGCACGGGACAGTTGATCGCCATTCATCAGCCTTTCCATCCGCTGACGGAGCTGTTCCGCGTATTGCTTCAATGCCTCGACCAGCATTTGAATTTCTTCAGGCGTCAGATTATCCATCGGATTTCCACCCATCATCGGCGGCTGTCCCGACCCGAAGAAAAGCGGAAATAATTTCTCAAAAGTGGGCAGGTCTTTCACATCTTTAATGAGCGTCGCCCGCAGCGACAGACGAAAATGTTCGCGATCCTGAATCCCCATCAAGTCCACAGCCGAAAACGCCTCGGCGCTCTCCGCCAAAGAGACGCGCACCCCGCTTGCGCGCAACGCTGCAATTAACTGTAAAATACGGGATTCCATAACTTAACTCCAATGACGATAAAGTTAATTCCCAGAAAACCTTCCAAACTCATCATTATTTCTCGGCTTTGATTGCGGCGGGGGAGCCATCAACTGCCGCTTCGCCTTTTGCAGATCCGCTTCATGCTTCAACAACACCGAAAGCGTCTCTTCCAAAACAGCCTTATCCAAATTGGACGCATTCAACGCCACAAGCGCATTCGCCCAATCCAATGTCTCGCTGATGGATGGGGATTTGCGCATGTCCGCTTTGCGGAGCTTCTGCACAAATTCCACAGCCTGTTGTGCCAGTTTGGGATTCAGGTCTGGCACTTTCAAGCGCACCACTGCGAGTTCTTCCTGCAAATTCGGATAATCAATGAAGAGATACAGGCAGCGCCGCTTCAACGCTTCGGACAGTTCGCGCGTGTTGTTGGATGTCAGAATGACAAAAGGCTTGTGCTTCGCGGTCAATGTCCCCAATTCCGGTACGGACACTTGAAAGTCACTTAAGATTTCCAGCAGGAAGGCTTCAAACTCCGCATCTGCGCGGTCAATTTCGTCGATCAACACGACGGTTGGCTTGTCGCTCAAAATCGCTTTCAATAGCGGACGTTGCAGCAGAAAACGAGAGGAGAAGAAGACATCTTCCTCCTTTGCCAATTTATCCGCTGCCTCAGCCAGCGACTCCGCTTTGCCGAGAGTGTCGTTCAGCTTGTCGCGCAGTAGTTGCGTATATAACAATTGTTTCGAATATTCCCACTCATACAATGCTTTCGACTCATCCAATCCCTCGTAGCATTGCAAACGGATCAGCTCGCGCCCGGTTGCAGATGCTATCGCTTTGGCTAACTCAGTTTTGCCCACCCCAGCCGGCCCTTCGGCAAGAAGCGGCTTTCCCAGCTTATGTGACAGATACACGATCGTCGCGATTTCATCCGAAGCAATATATTTTTGTTTTGATAATTCTGTTTTTACAGTGCTGGTTGAGTCGAAAAGGATTGACATGTTTCTCCTTGTGGTTATCGTCAAATACTTATGTAAAACGCCTTGTGATATTCAACTTTTCCTTCGGGTACATCTTCATAAAAAGGCAAGGCCATAAAATATTCTGGGGCGGGTGAGCCGTCATAAATTAAACCTGGATATAATCTGAAACCAAACCTCTGATAATAGACAGGGCTGCCTTCCAAAACACAGCCTTGCGCGCCAATCGTCCGAATTGCAGATAAACCTTCGTTGATCAACTTGGAGCCAATGCCTTGCTTTTGCAACTCTGGCAAAACAGAGATCGGCCCAAGCCCGTACCAACTCAGATTTTTTCCGTTGATCGTCACTTGTGAGAAAGCCACATGTCCGACAATTTTTCCATTTACTTCTGCTATTAGTGAAAGTGACAGAGCGCCTGCGTCCCGCAAGCCGTTGACGATTAAGTGTTCGGTCGGGTTGTCACTGAACTTGCCCGTGAACGCCGCAAGCGTGACCTGCTCAATGGATTCGATGTCTGTCGGATTTTCAGACCGAATGAGAATGTCCATACTTACTTCTTAAACCATCTTGGTTGAGTTAACACTTCTGGCCTAAGAATATCATCAAGCTGCTCCTTGGTTAATAGACCTTTGGCTAGGACGATCTCCGCGACGCCTTTGCCAGTGGCTTGCGCTTCTTTCGCCACTGCGCTTGCGTTCTCGTACCCAATGAACGGATTCAACGCTGTCACAATTCCGATCGAATGATTGACCAGATCCGCCAGATGTTCACGATTGGCAGTGATGCCTTTCACACAGCGCTCAGAAAGGGTCAGGCAGCCTTGCCGTAAATAGATGAGATTGTCAAACAAGCTGTGCGCGATGATCGGCTCAAAGGCATTGAGCTGCATCTGTCCGCCTTCGGCAGCGAAGGTCACGGTCACATCATTGCCTATGACGAGGAACGCGATTTGATTCACAACTTCAGGGATGACAGGGTTCACTTTGCCAGGCATGATGCTCGAACCCGCTTGAACAGCAGGGAGGTTGATCTCGCCAAGCCCGGTCCGCGGCCCGGAAGAAAGCAGGCGCAGGTCATTGCATATCTTTGAAAGTTTTACAGCCACACGTTTCAACACGCCCGAGAGCTGCACGAACGCGCCTGCATCCTGTGTCGCTTCCACAAGATTTCCCGCCGTGATGTAC
The DNA here is from genome assembly GCA_016789485.1 of Anaerolineales bacterium. GTDB lineage: Bacteria > Chloroflexota > Anaerolineae > Anaerolineales > Villigracilaceae > Villigracilis. The sequence goes on from JAEURE010000077.1 coordinate 9,546, forward strand.
GGGATTCCCGTCACTTCGCTCAGGTGCTTGCGAGCCAGGGCCGCGTAATCAGGATGCGCATTGATGCCCGTGCCAATCGCCGTCGCGCCGAGATTGATCTCACGGATTAGCGAAGCCGCTTCGCGCAAGCGCTGCTGGTCTTCCTCGAGCATGACTGCATAGGTGCTGAATTCCTGACCCAATGTCATCGGCACCGCATCCTGCAATTGTGTGCGCCCCATTTTCAAAATGTCTTTGAACTCATCGGCTTTTTCTGCAAATGCAGTCTTCAAAATTTCCATCGCCGCGATCAATTCATCGATCTCAAAATACAACGCAACCT
>JAEURE010000078.1 GCA_016789485.1 Anaerolineales bacterium
GCTCGAGTCATAATGCGGACGCAACCCGTGGACCGCACAATACACAACGGTTTCTTCGCGCCACATATCCAAAAGCGGACGAACAACGGGAATCTCGGGATCAAAAACAGGGATAATGGATCGATAGGACATGCCCTTCAAGCCGGCAATGCCGCTGCCGCGCAGAAAGTGCATCAATACGGTCTCCACCTGATCATCTGCCGTATGCCCAACGGCTACTGCCTGGGCATTGTACCGGCGGGCAAGGTTGAACAAAAACCTGTAACGCAGATTTCGAGCAGCTTCTTCAATGGAAAGCTTCTTTCCCTCCGCATGAGCGCGCACATCGGCGCCATCCAAATAACAGGCGAGCATTAACCGATTGGCAGTTTTCTCCACCATGCGCGCATCCGCCGCTGACTCGGGACGAAGCTGATGATCGAAATAAGCAACAATGACGGGATAGCCCGCCTTGCGCAGGGTCTCCATTAAGCACAGGCTGTCCGGTCCGCCGGAAACCCCCACAACAACGGGGCGGTCTTTTAAAAGACCACATTCATTTTTCAGGATGTCGTCAATATTATCTGGCATTGCTAATTTTTATTTTTTCAAGCAAGCTGATACAGTTCAACCAACACCCCGCCCGTCGACTCTGGATGAATGAAGGCATATTTTTTTCCATCCGCAGCCAGGCGGGGTTCTTCGTTGATCAGCCGAATGTCTTTTGCTTTTAATTGGGACATCATTCCATTGATATCGTCCACTTCCAGGCAGAGGTGATGCATACCAGGACCACGTTTGGCAAGATATTTGGCAATACCAGAGTCATCTGTGGTCGGCATGACCAATTCAACTTCCGCACCGGCAATGGGCAAGAAAGCCACCTGTGATTTCTCCGCAGGGACATCACGCAGTTCGTGAAGTTGAATTCCCAATGCATCCCGCCAGAATTTGAGGGATTTTTCCATGTCATCTACTACAACAGCTACGTGATTTACGGCTTTGATTGAAGGCATACATTTCTCCGTTTGAATTTATTGCCTTCATTTTACTCCAGTATCCCAAGGGCTATCGGCAAGGACAGTTTCGCCCATTCTGTGTACATTTTCCCGGATGGATGCAGTCCATCCGCCGCTATCAACGATGAATCGCTTACTGCTTCGCGTGATATTGGCGTGATATCTACATAGTTAACATTTGCTTTTTTAGACTCTTCCAGGTTAACCGCATTAAATGCGTTGATCTCACTCGATATCTGTCCGCGATCCCGGCCTGTGGCAAAAGGTGTAACACCCCAGTCTGGAATGGACAACACAAATACATGTTCAGGCTTCCCGCCCGCAAACTCAATGGCTTTCCCCAGCAAAAAGCGAAATTCCTCGCGATATTCATCGATATCATATCCGCGGTATTGATTGTTGACGCCGATCAGCAAAGAGACCATGTCGTACGTCCCTTGCGGATCTGCGGCTTGGATTCCCTGCCAGAGTTCACTGGTCGTCCAGCCTGTGCGGGCAATAATGGTGACATCAATGTTCCCGGAAGAATCCAAAAGCGCCGCCAGTTGATTGGGCCAGCGATCCTCTTCTGCCACACTTTCGCCAATGGTATAGGAATCACCCAAAGCAAGATAACGATAGATTTGATTCGATGACACAGGTGTAACCACGGAACCTCCACAGGAGACAAGAAGTAATAAAACGAGAAGCACAGCAATTTTTCTAAAGTTGGACATTCTTTATTTTAAACCATACGGGATATTCATATGAATATCCCGTATGGGCAACCCCTCAATGTTATTAAATTAACCATCGCCCGCGGGGCGGGTCGCCCTCTGTTTCTTCTTACAACGAGCGGACTTTCAACCACAAGCCCGGAATTCGGCTTACCTTGCCCCATGCGTTGAGCGAGGCACGGCGGGTGAAAACGTTGTAATCGTACTTTTCGATATTATCCAAAATACCGCTGTAAAACGTGGATGCGGCGCCAACGGCAAGCTGTCCTTCACGCTCGAGCATTTTCACGCCAGCCCATGATTCTTTGTAAAGCTGGCGGGTGCGCTCAATTTGGAAGCGCATGAATTGCCTCCAGTTATCGGATACTCGTCCTTCGGCAATGTCCTGCTCGCGGATGCCGTACTGGATAAGTTCTTCGCGCGGAAGGTACAAACGCCCGTTGCGGTAGTCCTCCCCCACATCACGTAGGATGTTGGTCATTTGCAGAGCCACGCCGAGCTTGATGGCGTACTTCACGGCATCATGACTCTTGAAGCCAACAATGTACATGCTCATCAACCCAACCGTGGACGCGACTCCGTAGCAATACGTGGCGAGATCATCAAAAGTTTGGTAACGCGTTTGGGAAAGGTCTCGCGCCACGCCGTCAATCAGTTGCAGTGCATAATGGCGCGGGATATGGTATCGGGTGAGGGTGTCTGCCCAGGCGGCAGCGACCAAATCGTCGGCGGAGGAAGAGGCGGTTTGAACAATGTTTCGCCAGTAATCCAATTCAAAATCGCGGTCTTTTTTGGATTCGACTTCATCCACAATATCATCCACGGTGCGGCAGAAGGCGTACAAGGCGCGGACGGCGGAACGCTTTTCCTCGGGGAGCAAGCCTGACGCAACGTGGAAGGATTTGCTGTGCTCAGCGGTAATGACTTCGGCTTGTTTGTAGGCTTTGCGCAACGAATCGTCGCCAGCCCAATATGAGAAAAACGGTCGGGTGGATGGCTGGGGAATGTGCCCGGCAAGATCGAGTAAATGGTGTTCCCAGTTGGCGTGTGCTTGCATCTTATCTTCTCCTCTTTGAACTTTTCAAAAGTAGGTCTAAACCAATATTGAGATTTTACAGGATTTACCCAGTTTGTCAAGGTTTTGCAAAGATATACAATAAACCTTGACAAATAATAGACAAGAGGTAGAATAGCCTTTAGAACCGTGACCGCCTGTGAAAATTCAAGGAGAAACAAAAAATGACTAAAAGACAAACCGCCGTAGTGATCGGCGCAGGGATCGGCGGAATTGCCACCGCTGCCCGCCTTGCTAAAAATGGATATGAAGTGACTGTGCTGGAAAAGAACGGGACTCCGGGCGGGCGCTGCAATCAGATCATCCGCGATGGACATCGCTTCGACATTGGCCCGACTCTGTTTCTGATGCCCGAAGTTTGGGAAGAAACCTTTGCCGCTCTCGGCGAAAAGATGAGCGATTATCTCGACCTGCGCCGTATCGACCCGACATATAAAGTCCGCTTTGATGATGGCTTGGAATTGGAATTGACTTCCGATATTGGCAAGATGCAATCCCAACTTGAAAAAGTGGAAAAGACCGCCTTCACTGGTTTTCTGAACTACATTGCCGAGGGCAGCAAGCATTACAAGATTTCGCTCGAGAAATTCGTGGGCAGGAATTTCTTCAACATCTTTGAATATTTCAGCCTGTCCAACCTGCCGCTCATCTTTCAATTAAAGGCATTGGGCAAACATTACAAGAACACCAGCCGTTTCTTCAAAGACGAACGCTTGAAGGCCGCCTTCACCTTCCAAAACATGTATTTGGGATTAAGCCCCTACGATGCCCCTGCCACCTACTCCCTGCTGCAATACACGGAACTGGCTGAAGGGGTTTGGTATCCCATGGGCGGGATGTACGCCGGCATTCAGGCGCTTACCAAAGTCGCTGAAAAACACGGCGTGACATTTATTTACAACGCTCCCGTGAAGAAGATCAACACGGGTAGATCCAAAGTGGAAAGTGTGGCCACAGAAGACGGCAAGACGTACACGGCTGACATTTTTGTCGGCAATGCAGACCTGCCGTACATCTACGATCAACTGCTGCCTGACCGCGCCGAAGCGAAGAAACTCATCGAAGACAAGCTTTACACCTGTTCGACCATCATGTTTTACTGGGGAACAAAGAAGGAATATCCGCAGATCGCGCATCACAATGTCTTCCTCGGCGGCGATTACAAAGCCTCTTTCGATCAGATATTCAATGACCACACTTTGCCCGAAGTACCATCTTTCTACGTCCATGCGCCGAAGCGCACTGATCCCGCCGCAGGACCCGAAGGACAGGACACGCTTTATGTTTTGGTGCCTGTCGGTCATCTCGATGCGCGCAGCGAACAGGATTGGGATGCGATGGTCAAGCGTGCCCGCCAGACTGTGCTCACCCGTCTCGCGAATGAATTAGGAGCAACCGACCTCGAGCAGAATATCAAGTTTGAGATGGTGTACCAGCCCAAAGTGTGGAAAGAACGTTTCAACCTGGTAAATGGAGCAGCTTTCGGGCTGAGTCATAACTTCTGGCAGGTCGGCTATCTGCGTCCGCACAATCGCCACAAACAATACAAGAATCTGTACTTCGCAGGCGCATCTACTCACCCTGGCACAGGTCTGCCAATCGTTTTACTATCTGCCCGCCTGACAACCGAGCGAATCCTTAAAGAAGAAGGTACAATAGCTGTGCAAAAGGTGGTCAAGCCCACCTTAACCCCAGCCTAAGGATATTTTATGTTCAGCAAATCCCCTGCCTTCAATTTAAAAGCCGTTTTACTTGAAACCGGTCTCGCCGCCGACACACTGCGCGCCTGGGAACGCCGCTACGGATTGCCCACGCCAAACCGCAGCGCGGGCGGGCACCGTTTATATTCGCAATACGATATCGAGACCATCAAATGGCTGATCGCACGTCAGGCAGAGGGGCTCTCCATCTCGCGGGCTGTGGATTTGTGGAATGAGCACCTCGCTTCCGGGCTGGACCCATTGGCTGGTTACACGTCTTCGAGCTTTGCCTCCGCCCAAGCGAATTCTGCCAACGCCGTCACAGACACCACCCTCGATATGATCCGCACACAATGGATCACCGCCTGCATGAGCTTCAACGAAGTAAATGCCGAACAGGCACTCAACAAAGCCTTCTCCATGTTCTCCGTGGAATCAGTCTGCATGGATGTTCTGCAAAAAGGCATGTCAGAGATCGGCAGTCTTTGGTATGAAAATCGTGCCAGCGTCCAACAAGAGCATTTTGCATCGGGTTTAGCAATGCGCCGACTCGACGCATTGCTAAGCGCATCGCCCGCCCCCACCCGTCCACAGACGGTTTTGGTGGGCTGCCCGCCCGGAGAGTGGCACACGTTCACGCCCCTGATGCTTTCACTCCTTCTGCGCCGCCGCGGATTGAACGTGATCTACCTCGGCGCCAACGTCCCCGCTGAACGTTTTGAAGAAACCGTCTCAAAAGTAAAAGCAAATCTGGTGCTTCTTGTTGCTCAGTCATTGATCAGCGCTGCCGCTTTGCAAACAACCTCTTTCTCCCTCTTGGGCTTGAACATTCCCATCGGCTACGGTGGACGCATCTTTACCCTACGGCCTACTCTCACGAACTACATCCCGGGCTATTATCTCGGCAACGCTGTGGATTCTTCCATTGACCAGGTTGAGAAATTACTAAAAGTTAAGGGAAATGTAAAAGATACAAAAGTGGTCCCACAAAAATATACGGCTGCTTTACAGGCATTCAGTTCACGCCGTTCCTACATTGAAAACACCGTTAAAGAATCGGTCCAGCCTCTTTCGATTGACCCGGAACAACTCAACACCGGCATCCATTTTCTAGGCGACAACATCATCGCAGCCCTGCAATTCGGAGATATGGAACACGTAACAAACGAAATGGAATGGCTGAAAGTGCTGCTCCAGTTTCATCAGAGACCTCCGCAGGAGTTAACAAACTTCATGAATAATTACTCCCGCGCCATAGATGAACACATTAATGGCTCGGGCTCCCCTATCAAAGCCTGGTTGAACGAACAGGCAAGGAAAAACTAACCGTGGCAAACGATATTCTTTCAACTTTCTATCATAAGCTATTACCTCTGTTCCCTCCGCGAACGGAGAAATATTTGAGCAGGCTCAAGCCAAAAGACCTGCAAAGCTCCAACTTCCGCTATATTTTTTCCGTGAAAAGCATGATCACGATCAGCCGCCTGATCGAGAACTCTGTTATCGAAACACCCGGAATTGCAGACTCTCATGTTTCCTTTCAATATTTTTCACGCATCAATGAGCAGTTGGATCAGTACAAAAAAGTAGCGGTCTCATCCAATGGACTATGGCTGTATGGTGCCCCGGATGTACCTCTTCCAAAATTGCCGCGCACCATAGGCATTGATACAAGCGGCACACCTCTTGAAAGGTACTGGTTCGTGGTTGCCTACGGAGCAGGCATCTACGCCACTTTGCTTGCCGAAGAAATTGACCCGGATGACGATCAGCGCCTGTATGAGGGCTTTTTCACCTTTGGGTCTGAAACTGCCTTCCAAATCATCTCCCTCTTGCACCAGATGTTCCCAACACAAATTTCCGAACCCATCGCGCCGGAATATCAGGGAAAAATATAAGTCGGCACGCTGGTCTTGCAATGAAGTGAGAGCATTTCTTATATTGCTATTAATCGGCTTTCTGCCGCCTTGTTTTGTAAGGCTGGCAATGGGTTGCCATGACATCCCCTTTTGTCAAATTGATTACCCGCGCAAGTTGCCATAGATACACAAGGCGCGGCGCGCCTTGTCCAATACAGGCTTGATGCAAGCAATATCCCTGCAAATGAAAAATCTCGATCTGCTGAAAACAATGAATGAGAAATTACATGTCAAAAATTAAAGACAAGATCGTTGTAGTGACAGGCTCCACCCGCGGATTTGGCTACGCCATCGCCGAATCCATGCTCGAAGCAGGAGCCATCGTCGCTGTAACTGGAAGAAGCCAACAGGCAGTGAATGCCGCATTGGCCACGCTCCAGCTCAAAGGGCGTGTGAGCGGATTTGTGATGGACGTCCGCGAAGAAGAACAAGTCTACAAATTGGTCGAAGATGTCATCCGTGAATTTGGCCGCATCGATATCTGGGTCAACAATGCGGGCTATTCCAACGCGGCGGGTATGATGCTCGACATGAATCCGCAAGACGCATTGGATATGTTCATGTCGAACGATCTCGGTGTACTGCGATGCACGCAAGCCATCATGCATTACATGCTCCCACGCAAACAAGGGCTGCTGATCAATATTTACGGCAATGGAAGTTTCCTGCGCCCTGCATCCCCTACTGGCCTATACGGCGCAACAAAAGCGTGGATCACATCTTTCACGCGCAGTCTGGCAGTTGAACTCAAAGGCAGCGGCATACAAATTTTGGGATTCAGCCCAGGCATGATGACCACCGACATGCTCACCAGCCCAATCGTGGTCGGCGAGCGCGGAAAAGAAATGTTGAAGAATTTTGGTTTTGTATTACGCTTTCTCGGCCAGCCAGCCAAATATGCTTCAAACAAATTGGTAAAAACGGTTGCGGGCAATCACAAAGAATTTACCGAAGTTAAATTATTCAAACCATGGACTCCCCTGCTCGGCCTGATTCGCGTCGGTTGGGAGAACCTAACTAAAACTGGAAAAAAACCTGAGTTCGAATTTCATTATCAGGAAGCGTATCGATCCAAATATTTAGACAAAGGGAAAAATGGATAACAAACGTCTCTTCTCAATCATTCTCGTCGTTTTTATTGACTTGCTCGGCTTCAGCTTGATCCTTCCGCTTCTACCGTATTACGCTGAAACCTTCAGCGCCAGCCAAACCACCACTGGAATTTTGATCGCTTCCTACGCACTCATGCAATTGATCGGCGCGCCGATTCTTGGCCGCCTCTCCGACCGCTTCGGACGCCGCCCTGTTTTGCTCCTCAGCGTCTTCGGCACCTTCCTCGGCTTTTTATTACTCGGATTCGCCAATGCATTATGGATGCTCTTCGCCAGCCGCATTTTAGACGGTCTCACAGGCGGCAACTTAAGTGTGGCACAAGCCTACATCTCAGATGTCACCGACGAAAAAAGTCGCTCCAAAGGCTTGGGTATGATCGGCGCAGCCTTCGGCCTCGGCTTCATCATCGGCCCCGTCACTGGCGGGCTGCTCAGCCAATGGGGCTACGCTGTCCCTGCATTTGCCGCCGCGGCCATTTCACTCATCAATCTTATTTTGATTTACGTCTGGCTTCCTGAATCGCTAACAGAAGAGAAGCGCAGTCAAATGCCCGAAAAACGGCCAGCCGTCACTTTGAACGCACTGTTTGTCGCATTCCAACGTCCCTTCACTGGCTCGATCCTCATCACCCGCTTCTTCTTTGGATTGGCCTTCGCAATTTTTCAAACCATCTTCGCGTTGTATGCGCTCGCGAAATTCAACCTCACCGCGCGTGACACTGGCTTCGTACTAACCTACGTTGGCGTGCTTTCCGTCATCGTGCAAGGCTTCCTTGTTGGCCGCCTCACCAATCGTTACCGCGAAGATCTTCTCATCACCGCCTCAGTTGTTTTAATGGGCATTTCCCTGCTCGGTTGGGCATTAGCCCCGTCCGTGATTTGGCTGTACATTATTATGACGCCCACCGCGCTCTCAGGCGGTCGGCTCAACACCTTACTTTCCAGTACACTCACCAAAGCCGTAGCCCCGCAGGAAATCGGCGGCATCCTGGGTTTATCTGCCGCAGTCGAAAGCTCCACGCGCATCATTGCCCCAATTTTAGGAGGCGTATTATTACAACAGATCGGCACCTGGGCGCCAGGCATCTTTGGCGCCGTTCTCATGGCTGGCGTTAGCGGTTACGTTTTCATCAAGATCTACAATCATCCGATCGTCGCCGCCTTCAAACAGAATAAAACCGCACCCATTCCCGTTTCGGATTAAGAACCGCTTCGTACTTACCTGTCACTTGTTCCATTAAAGGAGTTGATCATGCCCGATAACATCACCCGCTACGAATTACCCTCTACAGGCATCACCCTGCTCGGTTATATCGTACGCCGTATGCACAAAACGCAATGGCTGATGTCCGTCCCTGCGCTGCTGGCTGAAAATAAAACCAGCGAAGCTCTCGCCCAAATTGCCGTGTATGCGGTCACATCATCAACTTCTTTCGGGCGGGCTTATTACCAACCGCAATTCAACCCAGCAGGCGCAGAAATCTCCGAAGCAGATACGGTCACAGGCGCAATCGTGACAGCTAAATTAGTATCCACTTCGCCGCACTATCTCATCACATACACCGCCGTCATGCCCAACGGAGATCTATTCTCAGGCAGTGAAGAGATCACAGGCACCACTGTCGGCCTCCGCGGACTGGGCATGCCCGCGCCATCAAAATTCAATTTCAAATCAGGCATGTATACCGCCGACCTGACAGGCATCCTCACCAGTGAACTCGCGCTCTCGTTCATTGGTCACACTCGCATCCGCGCGTATGGCTTTCTAAATTTCAACGACAATGCAAGCAATACAGGCAAATTAACCATAGACCGTAAAGAATTCATTAGCCTGGAAATAAACAACAAAAAAACGAGGCTTCAATTCGTATGACTGCCATCTGGTGGATTCGCCGCGACTTAAGATTAACCGACAATCCTGCGCTTCAAGCCTCGCTGACGGCTGATTTTGTCATCCCAGTCTTCATCCTCGACCCGGCGTTTTCCTCCCAATCCCTCCGCCGACGAAATTTTCTCTACGAAGGGCTGGCCGCATTAGACAAAGATCTCCGCGCACACGGTTCCTACCTTGTCATTCGCAAAGGCAAGCCCATTGACGTTCTTAGAAACCTGTTTGAAGAAACCCATGCTGAAACCATCTTCGCCGAGGAAGATTTCACCCCCCACGCCCGCAAACGGGACGGGCTCATTGCAAAAGTCCTGCCATTGCAGCTCATTCATGGTCAAACTG
>JAEURE010000079.1 GCA_016789485.1 Anaerolineales bacterium
ATTGGATCGGCGGCGATGCGCCTACGGGCGTCCCAGAATCAGGCACCGATGTCGGCGCGCTCTCCGAAGGTTACGTCTCCGTCACGCCTTTGCAGCTTGATCTGACTGCCTACCGCGCCCTCTCCGACGTCAGCACCTGGAAATGGCAAAGCTAAACGCTTGCCTTCAGAACTCGACTCTTTGCCAAGGGCTTAATTTGATATGCTCCGCAACAAGCGGGGATTAAGAGCGTATCAAATCTATTCAAGACAAACGCTTCAGACTCGGCCGATACTTGAACCTGCCCCTCGATCACGGTCAACCCGTGAAACGATTCTCCCAACGTATCCAGCGCCGCAGTGCTCTTTTCAACTGCAATAGTTTCCAGCTTGAAATATTCGCACTGGGTCAACATCTCTACTTCCCCATCAGCAATCTCCGACATCGGCAAAACAGACGTACTGGCTTTCGGATTCGAAACCGCCAGCGCTTTTTCGATGTGCAATTTGCGTTTTTCCGTTTCAGGCCGTCCCCAGTCATAAACGCGATATGTGATATCCGATGTTTGCTGGATCTCATAAATAAGCATCCCCGGCCCCAGCGCGTGAATCGTACCCGGGCTCATAAATAACGTATCTCCCTCTTTCACTTCAATCGATTGAGCTGTCTCAACAATTGTCCCATTTCGGATTGAATCAGCCAATGCTTCGGCTGAGATGTTCGGCTTTATACCCGCGATCAATTTGGCGTTCGGTTCCACTTCCAGTACATGCCAGGCTTCAGTTTTACCGAAGAAACCATCCCCTTCCAGTTTTTTCGCCTGCTCATCATTCGGGTGGACTTGCAATGACAACCACTGAGCACAATCCAGAATTTTGACCAACACTGGAAAACGATTTCCCGTCTGCGCAACTGCGCGGGAGCCGAGCAGGTCACTGCCAAAGGCCTGGGAAATGTCTGCGAGGGTCCGCCCAGCATAAGGTCCAGAAGAGATGCGGTTGCCCGCATAGATGATCCACGCCTCGGCAGTTGGCGCGATCTCAGGGCGGAGTTTTGCTCCTCCCCAAACGTACTCACGATATTCAGGCTCTAATGAAAAAGGGTTTTTGTTCATGTAGATATTTTACAGCCAAATAGACAGATGACGCCCAAATATCCTTAACAAGACGTTAACCAATCCTTCCATTGACCTTAAGACCCCGCTGATACCATCTCACTTGTAAATATAAAAAAGGAGAAATAGAGAAATGTCCAAAATTGTTCGTACTTTATTGTTCGTAATGACAGCCATGAGCCTTTTGCTCGCAGCTTGCGGTGCCCCTGCCGTAGAAGCCCCTGTTGCTACCGAAGCTGTCGTTGAAGCTACTGAAGCCCCAGCCGAACCGACCGCCGCCCCCACTGATGATCCAATGGCAATGTATGCTCCAGACGCCGTCACAGGGGACATTATCACCGCTGGTTCTTCCACGGTCTTCCCTCTTTCTGAGCGCATGGCTGAACTGTTCCAGCAGGAAGGCTACACTGGCAACATCACCGTGGACAGCATTGGTTCCGGCGCTGGCTTTGAACGCTTCTGCGTTGCCGGTGAATCTGATATTGCTAATGCTTCCCGCGCCATCAAGGATAGCGAAGTTGAAGCTTGCGCCGCCATCGGTCGCGAGCCTTTGGAATTCCGTGTCGGCACTGATGCTCTCGCTGTGGTTGTGAGCGCTCAAAATGATTTCGTCACCAACCTTACCAAGGAACAACTTGGCAAGATCTTCTCCGGCGAGTTCACCACTTGGGATCAGGTGGATGCGTCCTACCCTGCTGAAACCATCCTCGTTTACAGTCCCGGTTCCGACAGCGGCACTTTCGATTATTTCGTCGAAGCTGTAGTTGCGCCACTGACCCTTAATGCAGACGGCAAAGCTGATGTTACCCTCGGTGAAGAAGCCTTGCTTGGCCTGGAAGGCGCTCAGTTCTCTGAAGATGACAACGTCCTGGTTAAGGGCGTGGAAGGCAGCCCCTACGCCATCGGCTACTTCGGCTATGCTTATTTTGTCGAAAACCAGGGTGCCCTGAAAGCCCTCGATATCGAAGGCGTTGCGCCCAATCAGGAAGATGTGGACAATGGAACCTATCCCCTTGCCCGTCCGCTCTTCATTTATTCCGACGCAACCATCATGACTGAGAAGCCCCAAGTTGCCGCTTTCATCTACTTCTACCTCAGCAATGTCAATGACAACATCGTGGATGTCGGTTACTTCCCTGCTCCTGCTGACGCTCTTCAGAGTGCCATGGATGCCTGGACTGCCGGCACTGGCAACTAAGAAATAGCAAAAACATTTTGGGCTGGTCTCAGCAATGGGGCCAGCCCATTTACGCGTATATAAGTTTTAATCGTTGAAATTATTAATAAATTCATTTTCCATTATTTTCGAAACCCAGCACCACTCAAGAGAGTGCATATGAAGGAAGAAACCCTCAACTTAAAAACATTGGAAACGCAAAGTTTCCGTCAGTTCGACTTGAAAAAGAAACGTCGAACCGGGGAAAGCATCATTCAAACCTTGCTTTTCCTTGCCGGCATCCTGTCCATTTTCGTCACCATCGCCATTGTGTACGAACTGGGCAAGGAAGCCATGCTTTTCTTTAATGACCCTGACGTGACATTGGGGAAATTTTTCGGTACCACCAAATGGCAGCCAGGAATCGGGCAATACGGCATTTGGGCATTGGTCTCTGCAACGCTTGTGACGAGTTTTATTGCTATTTTGATATCACTTCCCCTGGGGCTTGCATCGGCGATCTATCTGAGCGAGTACGCATCTTTTAAAGCACGGTCCATCCTCAAGCCGATTTTAGAAATCCTCGCAGGTATTCCAACGGTTGTGTATGGTTATTTCGCCCTGCTGTTCATTACACCCATTCTCAAGTCCATTATTGGAGAGCAGCTGCAGGTTTATAACATGCTCTCCGCCGGCATCGTAATGGGGATCATGATCCTGCCGCTTATCTCTTCGATGAGCGAGGATGCGTTAAGCGCCGTGCCGCGTTCCCTGCGAGAAGCCGCCTACGCGATGGGTGCTACAAAAGTGGAAACCAGTCTACAGGTGGTTTTGCCCGCTGCGCTCTCCGGGATCGGTGCGGCGTTGATCATTGGAATATCCCGCGCTGTCGGCGAGACCATGATCGTGGCAGTCGCCGCTGGGTCAGGCCCCAACTTCTCGTTCAATCCGCTGGATGCAGCTGAAACCATGACCGGGCATATCGCCCGCATCAGCGGCGGCGACCTCTCCTATAACAGCATTGATTACACCAGTCTCTTCGCAATTGCGCTGATGCTGTTCCTGCTGACCCTTGTGTTAAACCTAATCAGTCAATGGATAGTCAATCGGTTCAGAGAACGGTACGAGTAGGCAGCCATGTATACAAATAATCATTACCCTCAAGATCAGGATTTTCGCCAGGCGCTCAGTGGACGCTACCGCACAGCAACCATTTGGCAGGGCTTGTTCCTATCCGCATTGTTGATTGCGATTATCAGTCTCACGGCGCTCATTTACAACGTTGTGGATGGTGCCTTCGGTTATGTAGCTTTTGACTATAAGAAAGACCCTGCTGAGTTCACATCCACGCCGTTGACTGAACTTACACAGGACGAGTTAATCATCATTCTCAAGGATAATCTGTCTTCGGGCGCATACAAAAAATTGGAAAATGAAAAACCCATGCAGAAACGCTCTCAAGCAGAACTATATACCCTTTTTCTTGAGCGCCTTGTCCAACTGGATACCAAAGAAACCTGGAGTATGACCAACTCGCTGATGAACAGTGAAAAGATAAAAGCAGAAGTTGCAGAGAAATATCCTACTGCAACCCTTGAATTCCGCTCCTGGCTCACCCCTCAATTTTTAGTCACTCCCATGTCATCCAAGGCTGAGTTTGCGGGAGTCCGCACGGCTGTTTTGGGCTCTTTATGGCTTGTTGGAATTGCCATTCTGTTTTCCCTGCCAATTGGCACAGGGGCGGCTATTTATTTGCAGGAATACGCGCCAAAGAACTGGCTCACTGGCATTATCCAAACAAACATCAATAACCTGGCAGGCGTGCCAAGTATTGTGTATGGAATGCTGGGACTGGCGATCTTTGTCCGCGTGATGGAGCCACTTACCAGCGGAGCCCTGTTCGGAGTCACTGACTCAAATGGACGTACGGTCCTCTCCGCCGGGTTGACCATGGGCGTGCTGGTACTGCCACTCATCATTATCAATGCACAGGAAGCCATCAAAGCCGTTCCTGACTCACTCAGGCAGGCAGCATACGGAGTAGGAGCAACGCGCTGGCAGGCTGTTTGGTACCACGTTCTGCCGAACGCACTGCCCGGCATTCTCACTGGCAGTATCCTCGCGCTTTCCCGCGCCTTGGGTGAGACCGCACCACTTATTGTTGTAGGCGCATCCACCTTCATCAGCCTTGACCCGCAAAGCCCGTTCTCCAAATTTACCGCTTTGCCAATCCAGATCTATCAATGGACAACAAGGGCTCAATCCGAATTTCATGCCATCGCAGCAGGCGCAATCGTTGTTCTGCTTGTTCTCCTCTTAACTCTGAATGCAACTGCGGTTCTTCTCCGCAACCGCTTTCAGAGACGATGGTAATCCTTCAATTTGTGGATATAAACTATGGAAAATAAATACGCAATCGAATCCAACAATCTCTCCATTCACTACGGCAGCTACACAGCCGTCAAAAATGTAAGTGTGAAGATCCAGCCGCAAAAAATCACGGCGATCATCGGCCCATCTGGTTGTGGCAAATCGACACTATTGCGGGCCTTGAATCGAATGAATGACTTTGTGCCGGGCTGTCATGTGACTGGTGAATTGTTCTTACAGGGGCAAAACCTCTACGGCAATCAAATCGACCCGGTAGAAGTCCGCCGCAAAATCGGCATGGTCTTCCAAAAACCCAATCCTTTCCCAAAATCGATTTACGAAAACATTGCCTGGGGGGCGCGCATCAACGGCTTCAAGGGAAAGATGGACGAACTTGTTGAGCAATCATTACGCAGTGCCGCCCTCTGGGATGAAGTGAAAGATAAACTTCAAGAAAGCGCCTACGCCCTCTCCGGCGGGCAGCAACAGCGTTTGTGCATTGCCCGCACCATCGCCATCCAACCCGAGATCATCCTCATGGATGAACCCGCGTCCGCGCTCGACCCCATCTCCACACTCCGCATCGAAGAATTGATGCAGGAACTTAAGAAGAACTACACCATCATCATTGTTACCCATAACATGCAGCAAGCCGCTCGCGCCTCAGACTTCACCGCCATGATGATGATCGACGACAATCGCGCAGGCGGCGTGATCGAATTCGATGAAACAAAAAAGATATTCACCCGCCCATCCGACAAACGCACAGAAGACTATGTAACAGGAAGGTTTGGCTAACATGTCAAAACCAAAAGTCTTATTCCTTTGCACAGGCAACTCGGCACGCAGCCAACTTGCCGAAGGACTGCTGCGCACATTGGCAGGAGACGAATTTGAAGTTTTCAGCGCAGGCACCGAGCCAAAGGGCAGCATCCTGCCCGAGGTCCATGAAGCGATGCGCGAAGTTGGAATCGATATTTCGGGTCAGTGGTCAAAATCCGTCACGGAATATCTTGGCAAAACTCACTTCACACATGTCGTCACCGTATGTGCAGATGCCGAGGAAAATTGTCCCGCTGTTTTTTTGAATATGGGGACTCACGATCATTGGCCTTTTGATGACCCCGCAAAATTCGACGAAAGAACCCGCCTCGAATCTACCCGGCAGGTGCGCGACCAAATTGAAAATCGCCTGCGCCTTTGGCTTATCGAACAAGGCATCACCCCAGCGGACTATCGTCAGATGTAATTGACGGTAGTAAAATAGAAAGATACCCATCAGAGGTCTTATGATTAGAAAAACATTTGAGAGTGAAATTCAGCAGGTGAAGGACGAAGTGATTCTGCTTGGCTCCATGGTGGAACATGCCATCCTTGGTTCGGTGGAAGCTTTAAAGAAGCGGGATATTGCGGCTTCTGAAAAGATTATGGCGGAAGATAAAGAGATCAACAAGAAGCGTTTTGCAATTGAAAACCAACTGATGATTCTGATCGCCACCCAGCAGCCGATGGCGCATGATTTGCGCCTGCTGGCATCCACGATGGAAATCATCTCCGAGTTGGAACGCATGGGAGATTATGCGAAAGGCATCGCCAACATCAATGTTCGCATGGGTGAGGAAGCCCTGCTTAAGCCGTTGATCGACATCCCGCG
Source organism: Anaerolineales bacterium (assembly GCA_016789485.1). Taxonomy (GTDB): domain Bacteria; phylum Chloroflexota; class Anaerolineae; order Anaerolineales; family Villigracilaceae; genus Villigracilis. The sequence continues at coordinate 6,274 of JAEURE010000079.1, forward strand.
CATGGCGCAAATTGGCACAAGCATGCTGCACCGTGCCTTGAGCGCCTTCATCAATGAAGATGTGGAAGTGGCGAAGTCCATCCCCGTGGAAGATGATGAAGTGGATGCGCTCTATAACCAAATCTATCGCGAGTTGATGTTGATCATCATTCAGGATCCCAAATCCATTGAGCGTGCAAACTGGCTGTTGTGGGTGGCACACAACCTCGAACGCGTGGCCGATCGTGTGACCAACATTTGCGAACGGACCATTTTTATTGCGACAGGCTCATTCAGCGAGATCAAATCCAGCGACGATGAGTTCTGGAAGGGTCAGCACAGGTAACAAAAGTGGATGCAGAAAATTTGCATCCACTTTTTTATTATTCAAAGAGCCGCTATCCCATTCGCCCGGTGATGTAAGCTTCGGTCAATTCTTCTCTTGGTGTTGTAAACATTTGATTTGTAGGGGCGAATTCGACCAACTCCCCCAACCAGAACAGACCTGTGTGATCGGAAACACGCGCGGCTTGCTGCATGTTATGGGTGACGATGACAATGGTGTAATCCTTTTTCAAATCCGCAATTAATTCTTCCACGCGCAGGGTGGCGATGGGGTCAAGCGCGGAAGTGGATTCGTCCATGAGAATAACCTCGGGCTGAACAGCGACCACACGGGCAATACACAATCTCTGTTGCTGGCCAAGGGACAAGCCCAACGCATCCGATTTCAAGTCATCTTTCACTTCATCCCACAATGCGGCGGCAGCCAGGCTTTTCTCCACAACCTCATCCAGATTTACATCCATGCCCATCACGCGTGGTCCAAACGCCACGTTATCATAAATGGATTGTGGAAATGGGTTTGGCTTTTGAAAGACCATACCCACACGTTGACGCAAGTTGACCACATCCATGTCTTTGCCGTAGATGTCTTCCCCTTTGAGTAGAATTTTCCCTTCCACCCGTGTCCCGGTGATGGTGTCGTTCATGCGGTTCAGGCAGCGCAAAAAAGTGGATTTACCGCAACCCGAGGGACCGATGAGTGCGGTCACTTGTTGCGGCTGGATCTCGAGATTAATGCCTGAAAGGGCTTTTGAGTTGCCGTAGAAAAAGTCCAACTGCTGGACGGAAAATGCGGGTTGCGTTGTGTTCATGGGGTGATTTTATCAGAAAGATTTAGAGAGCAACGCACCATCAGAGTGACAAATATCACTCGAAACAGAATCAGCATTCGGCAAGTCCGAGGCGGTATAATTCGCCCCAATGAAACGTTTTCTAATCCTCTTCCTGTTTTCAAGTATGCTCCTCACATCCTGCGGCTCTGCTGATTCTTCAGTGGAAGCCGCATCTGTTTCTGCCGCTCAATACATCGAAAATAAAGGCTCGGATACGATCGTTAATTTAGCGCTGGCGTGGGCTGAAACCTATCAGGCTGAACATGCTGATGTACGTATCTCGGTGACAGGCGGCGGTTCTGGGACAGGGATCGCAGCACTCATCAATGGCACAGTGGATTTGGCGAATGCTTCGCGCCAGATCAAGACAGAAGAGATCGAAGAGGCGCAAGCAAAAGGGGTTGAACCTGTTGAACATATCATCGCAAGGGATGCAATTGCAGTAATCGTAAATTCCGAAAACCCGGTCAGCAAGTTAACACTGCAGCAAATCTCGGATATCTACAGCGGCAAGATCACCAACTGGAGCGAAGTGGGCGGTGAAGACCGTCCGATTGTAAAACTTTCGCGTGAGACCAATTCCGGCACGCATGTATATTTTCTGGAAACCGTCTTACGGCTTGGGAACAGCAAAGATAAAACTTTATTTTCAATGGATACCCTGTTGCTACCATCTTCGGAGGGAATTATTTCGGAAGTGCGTCAAAACCCGAATGCCATTGGGTATGATGGTCTTGGGTATGTACCTCATGATGTAAAGATGATCGCAATTGCAAAAGAAGCGGGCGGCGGGTATGTGCTGCCGTCCATTGAAACAGTCAACGACAAAAGTTATGCGATTGCCCGAGATTTATATATGTACACTAATGGTGAGCCTACCGGCATCGTGAAGGAATATCTTGATTGGATTCTTTCCGAACAAGCACAGCAGATCGTAGCCGATCTGGGTTTTGTACCTGCAAAGTAATACAGACCCAAAGGTTTTCCCGATAAACTAAAACATGGTTTAACAGGAAAACCTTTAGGGTTTTATGTGGAGTCAAATGGAAAAATCTTTAAACTGGCGTGAATTCGTCATCACAAGAGCCATTAAAGCCAGCGGTTATTCTGCTGTTGTTTTTGTGCTGCTTATTTTCTTTTTTCTTCTGCGTGAGGGGTTGCCTGCGCTCAGCGAAGTGGACGCTTCCTCCCTGCTCAACATTCGCTGGTATCCCATCGAAGCGTATTTCGGCATTTTGCCGCTCATCACGGGATCGCTCATTATCACTCTTGGCGCCGCGTTGATCGCTGTCCCATTTGGGATCGGAACTGCGGTTTACATCTCAGAGATCGCCCCGCGTTGGATGCGCGAGATTCTCAAGCCATTGGTTGAATTGCTCGGTGGACTTCCCTCCGTGGTCTTGGGGTTCCTTGGTATCCTGGTTGTCTCGCCATATCTGCGCGTCCTGCTGGACCTGCCAACTGGTCTGACAGCCTTTACAGGATCTCTGCTGTTAGGCGGGATTGCCGTTCCAACGGTCGTATCCGTGGCGGAGGATGCGTTGGACTCGGTCCCGCGCGCCTATCGTGAAGGCGCCTGGGCATTGGGTGCAACCAAATGGCAGACCATCTGGCGCGTGACATTGCCTGCCGCGAAGTCGGGTGTACTCACCGCCGTCATGCTCGGCGTGGGGCGCGCCATCGGCGAAACCATGACCGTGATGATGGTGACGGGCAATGCGCCTGTCATGGCAACAAAACTAGGCAGTCTCTTCTCCCCGGTCCGCACCATGACAGCCACCATCGCTGCAGAAATGGGTGAAGTTGCCAATGGCAGCACACATTATCACGTGCTGTTTTTCATTGGCATGGTTTTGTTCCTGATTTCATTGATTGTGAATATCATTGCATCTTCCGTTGTGTTCCGCTCGAAGAAACGCGCGGAGCGGATCCTGTCATGATGACCAAATTCCTTTCCCGCAATCGTCACACCGTCCAACGCCTTGGGTTCAGTTTCATCACTCTCATGGCAGTGATGACCGTGCTCCCCATTGTGGGTACGATCGTTTACATCCTTATTCAAGGCAGTTCCACCATTTCATGGGACTTTATCACAGGCTTCCCGCATGATGGAATGCGGGCTGGCGGAATCCTGCCTGCCATCATTGGGACCTTATATCTGACAATTGGCACAGCCATCTTCTCTGTTCCGATTGGAATTGCCGCGGCCATTTATCTTTCTGAATATGCCAAAGACAACCAATGGACTCGTCTTATTCGCCTGGCAATCATCAATCTCGCAGGCATTCCTTCTGTAG
>JAEURE010000007.1 GCA_016789485.1 Anaerolineales bacterium
TCTTCGATTGCCAATAACGGGCAGATGGTTGTGCCTCATGCGCTTTATGCCATGGTACGCGAAGGGCATCAATATAATGTTCCTGCGCAATTTGCTGGGTCACCCATTTCTGAAGCAACGGCAGATACACTCTCCGAAATGCTGGCAATTTCGCTGGAAGCTGAAGCTTCTCTTGCCCTCGTGCCCGGGTATCGTATTGCCGGGAAAACAGGCACTGCGCAAATCCCTGTAGACGGTTATTATGATAGTTCCAACACCAATCATTCCTTCATCGGGTGGGGACCTGTGGACGATCCCAAGTTCATGATCTATGTCTGGCTTGAACGCCCTTCCGAATCCAATTGGAGTTCTGAAACCTCAGCAGAAGTCTTTTCTGAAATGGTAAAGAAAACTGTTATCCTATTGGATATTCCCCCGGACTACATTCGTCAACAACTTGCCTCCCAATAATATGCTCACACTTGCAGACGCCCTCGAAGCCCTCACATCGGTTCGCCCTCCGAACATCAGCGCGGTCATTACTGAAGCTGCGATTGATTCTCGTCAGGTCATTCCGGGGTCGCTCTTTGTAGCTGTGCCCGGTGAAAGTGTAGATGGACATGATTTCATTGCTGATGCATTCAAGAGGGGGGCATCTTTTGCTTTAATTCAAAAAGATGGTCCCGCTTCTATCCTGACCCTTGACCTGCGCGGCGGCATGCCAACTGACCTGCCCCCCAAGTTTGATTCTCCTCTCTGCCTGCGCGTAGACAATACCGTCTCGGCTTTGCAGCAAATCGCGCGTTTCTGGCGTCGGAAACTGGATTTGCGTGTGATCGGCATCACCGGCAGTGTCGGAAAATCCACATCAAAGGAAATGATTGCCGAAGTGCTGGGCACGCGCTATCGCACATTGAAAAATCTTGGCAACTTGAATAACGAGATCGGCTTGCCGCTTACCATTTTAAAACTTGGCGCTGGCTATGAACGTGCCGTGCTGGAAATGGGATTTTATGTTCCCGGCGAAATTCAATTCCTTTGTGACATTGCCCAGCCCCAGATTGGTGTGGTAACGAACGTTGGAACTGTCCATGCTGAACGCGCAGGTTCACAGGAAGCCATTGCAAAAGGAAAAAGCGAATTGATTCAATCACTTCCATCGAACGGGGTTGCTATTCTCAATTTTGATGATCCCTGGGTTCGTAAAATGGAGGAGAAATCCAAGGCGCGAGTCTTTTTCTATGGGCTTTCCCCTGAAGCCAACTTATGGGCTGACCAGATCGAAGGCTTGGGTTTGGACGGGATTCGTTTTCGTCTGCACTTCAAGGGAGAGACCCTGCACTCGCATATTCCCATGATCGGACGGCATTCCGTTCACACTGCATTGCGCGCCGCGTCCGTTGGTTTGAACGACGGTTTAAGCTGGCAGGAAATCTTTGAAGGTCTTTCACACGGACATGCGCAATTACGTCTCGTGGCGGTTCGCAGCGGCAGCGGCGCACTGATCTTGGATGATACATATAATGCCTCTCCGGAATCCATGCTGGCCGCCTTGAATCTGCTTGATGAAATGGATGGACGGAAGATTGCTGTGCTCGGCGATATGCTGGAACTCGGTCCCTACGAAAAACAGGGACATGAAATGGTAGGTATGCGCGCCGCACAAGTGACAAGGACATTGCTTACCCTTGGTCCACGTGCACATATGATCGCGGATGCAGCCCGGCGCGCTGGCATGAAATCTGCCAATATTTTTGAATTTGAACGATCTGACTTGATTGTGGATTGGTTGAATAAAAACCTGACTGCAAACGATGCTGTTCTTATTAAGGGTTCTCATGGCTTGCGCATGGACCGCATCACTGCTGCTTTGGAGGTCAAGTCATGAGACAGATTGCGCTCTCTTTGAGTCTGGCCGGACTCGCTTTCATCATGACCGCCATCTGGGGCGGACCTCTCCTTCGTATTCTTCATCACTTCAAAATTGGCAAGATCATCCGTGTGGAGGAACCCGATTCGCACCGTGTGAAGATGGGCACCCCCACCATGGGCGGCGTGATGTTCATTTTGCCGGTTCTGCTGCTTACAGGTTTATTAAATGCTGTTGCGTTGATTGGCATCTCCGCGGGCGGAGTGGGGCGCTCCATTCTTTTGCCAATGGCTGTCATGGTTGGGTTTGCCATCCTCGGTGCAGTGGACGATTGGGAAGGTATCCACGGGAAACGCAAAGGCGATGGGATGCGTGCCCGTACCAAATTCATGTTCCAGGTTATTTTGGCAATCGCCACGGCATTTGTTTTGAAATACATAGTTGATGTGCCCGATATGTATTTCCCCGGCTTATTTTTTGAAGTTGAGATCGGTTGGATCTATGTGCCGATTGCCGCATTCATCATTGTCGCCGAATCAAACGCCGTTAATTTCACCGATGGACTCGATGGTCTTGCTGGTTTGATCGCCGCCACTGCCATTGCGGCTTTCGGCGGCATTGCATTGATACAAGAACAGGTTTATCTCGCGCGCTTCTGTTTTATTTTGGTTGGCGCTCTCTTCGGCTTTTTGTGGTTTAACGTTCATCCTGCAGAACTTATCATGGGTGACACGGGTTCAATGGCGCTGGGCTCGGTATTGGCAGTCATTGCGTTGATGACAGGTCAATGGCCCATGCTGCTGGTCATCGGCATCATCCCACTTGCGGAAATGCTCAGCGTGGTCATTCAGATCGGTTATTTCAAAATGACAAAAGGCAAGCGCTTCTTCAAAATGGCTCCCATCCATTTGCATTTTGAATTACTTGGATGGAGCGAAACTCAGGTTGTACAGCGTTTCTGGCTGATCGGTTTGATGGCTGCATTGATTGGAATTGGATTGTCTCAGGTTTAATCTGGTAATTATCAATCACCTACTTATGACCAACTGGACAAATACCCACGTACTCATTCTCGGAGCAGCTAGGCAAGGCCTTGCCCTTGCCCGTTGGCTCTCCCGTCACGGTTCAAACGTGACCTTGAATGACTCGCGCTCTGCAGATGAATTATCCTTTGCTTGTGCAGCCCTCGCGGATGCGAATGTGCAGTGGGTAGTGGGCGGGCATCCCTTGGAATTGCTGGACAAAGCGGATGTACTTTGCCTGTCTGGCGGCATCCCATTGACATTACCTATTGTTCAGGAAGCCGTCAAACGCGGCATTCCGCTTTCGAATGATTCGCAAATTTTCATGGAAATTGCTCCATGTAAAACTATTGGCATCACCGGTTCTGCAGGCAAGACCACAACAACGACCCTTGTAGGAGAGATGGCGAAAAAAGATGCGGAAGGCAGAAGGCAAAAGACAGAAAATTCTCATCCTTCATCTTTTGTTGGCGGCAACATTGGTAACCCGCTCATTAATTATGTAGATGAGATGACCACCGATGATGTCGCCATTCTTGAACTGTCATCTTTTCAATTGGAGCAGATGACCATTTCACCCAATATTTCTGCTGTTTTGAATATCACGCCCAATCATCTGGACCGTCACGGGACGATGGAAGCATATACCAATGCCAAGGCGCGCATTCTGGAATTTCAAACCGAAAAAGATATTGCCATTCTTGGCAGAGATGATAAAGGCGCATGGGCTTTACGGAATAAAGTGAAAGGTAATTTATTCACCTTCAGCCTGCACGATCTAGAAGAAGGTTTGAATGGCGCATATTTGCACGATGGATTGTTGAACCTGCGTGATGGAAATGCATATCTGCCTTTGCTGTTGCGTGAAAAAATTCAACTGCGCGGTGACCATAATGTTGCCAACGTGCTTGCCGCGTTCACCATTGGACATGCTGCAGGCTTTAAACTGGATGACATGCTCGAAGCCGTGGAGGAATTCCGTGGCGTGCCGCACAGGCTGGAATTTATCCGCGAGTTGAATGGCGTGCGCTGGTACAACGACTCGATTGCCACGGCACCTGAACGCGCCATGGCTGCCATCCATGCTTTTGAGGAGCCGATTGTGCTCATGCTTGGCGGACGCGATAAGAATCTGCCGTGGGGTGACATTGCAAAATTGATTTGTGACCGCGTGGATCATTTGGTGGTTTTTGGCGAGGCGGCGGATATGATTCGGAAAACAGTATCAGCTGTCGGCGGAGAGCGAGGCGTGGATATTCATCGCGCCGAGACTCTTAAAGAAGCAGTTGCGCTTGCTGCGAATGTTGCCAGTGCTGGTGATGTTGTCTTATTGTCGCCGGGCGGCACGAGTTATGATGCGTTCAAGGATTTCGCAGAGAGAGGAGAATTTTTTAGAAAATGGGTACTGGAACTTTCGTAAAGGAAAGGCAATCTTATTCATCACAAAACCCCGCGGGATTTTTGCGCGGCTTCGATATGCCATTGCTTGTCTCCGTGGTGGCGTTGGTGGTCTTTGGGTTGTTGATGTTGTACTCTGCTTCCTGGGATTTTTCTCTTGGTGCTTATCAAGACCCGATGTACATGTTCACCCGCCAATTGACCTGGCTTGGACTCGGTTTGGTTGTGGCGACTTTCCTCGCGTTCTTTGATTATCATCACTGGCGAAAACTGGTTGTGCCCGCCATGGCGTTTACCATCGTTTTGTTGATGGGCGTTCTCTTGATGAATGAAATTCGTTTTGGCGCAAAACGTTCCTTCATTTCCGGCTCGGTGCAGCCTTCGGAACTGGCGAAGTTGATCTCGATCATGTATCTTGCAGTTTGGTTGTACGCGAAACGACAGCAGCTGCACGACATTTCTTTGGGATTAATTCCACTCGGTGTCATCCTCGGTGTGGTAGGCGGGTTGATCTATCAGCAGCCTGATCTTTCCGCCGCTGCGACCGTTCTTGTTTTGGGCGGCTTGCTTTTCTTTTTGGCAGGTGGTGACTTGAAACAGATCGGCGGCTTGCTGGTCATTGCCTCCATTGCCGCGTGGGTGGTTTCTTCCGTCAGCCTCACAGGTCAACAGCGCGTGGGAGATTTTCTTGCGGGTATCAAAGACCCGTTGCAGGCTTCCTATCATGTGCGTCGTTCGTTCGAAGCCATAGTCAATGGCGGTTGGTTTGGTGTCGGGCTGGGACAGTCGCAATCCAAACTCACTGGGTTGCCTGTGCCGCCAACGGACAGCATCTTTGCAGTGGTTGCTGAAGAACTTGGCTGGTTTGGTGCAGTTGCGTTGATCTGTTTATATGGTTTCCTCGTCTGGCGCGGATTGGTGATCGCCCGCCGTGCACCAGACATGCTTGGCACATTACTTGCTTCCGGGCTGGTGATCTGGATCGCGATGGAAGCGCTCATCAACATGGCGGTAATGGTTGGTCTGATGCCATTCGCTGGCAACGCATTACCTTTCGTCAGCGCGGGTGGTTCAAACCTTGTGACAACGCTCGCCGCATTAGGCATTATCTTTAACATTTCACGCCAGGCAGGGGATGGCACAACAACAGATGAAGAATGGAGGTCGTACAGTGCGGTTGCTAATTTGCGCTGGTGGAACGGGCGGCGGGGTGTATCCCGCACTCGCCGTTCTCGAAGCGCTGAAAGCCAATAACCGAACTCCCGACCTGCTTTGGGTTGGCGGTGAAGGCGGCATGGAAGAGGAACTTGTGAAACGTGAAGGCATTGCTTATCGTTCGGTTCCAGCTGCGGGCGTGCATGGCGTCGGTCTGCGTGCCCTGCCCGGCAACCTTGCCAAGCTGACACGCGGAGTGATTGAATCGCGCCGCATCCTGCGTGACTTCAAACCCGATGTACTCTTCTTCACCGGCGGATTTGTAGCTGCTCCCATGGCTGTAGCTGGCCGAAATATTCCAACCGTATTGTATGTGCCTGATATCGAGCCGGGTCTTGCGCTCAAATTCCTTTCCAATTTTTCGGATGTCATTACTGTGACAGCGCCCGACTCAAAGAAATATTTTTCACACCCCGAGCGACTCATCCTCTCAGGCTACCCGCTTCGTGCAGACCTTTCGACTTGGTCCCGCGAAAAAGCGACTCGACACTTTGGGCTTGACTCTGCCAAACCCACCTTGCTGGTCACTGGCGGAAGCAAAGGCGCGCGTTCGATCAACACAGCCGTGTTAAATCATCTCGAAGAATTGCTGGGTTTTACACAGATCATCCACATCGCAGGCGCTCTTGATTGGCCTGTTGTTGAAAAAGCCGCGCGGGAATTGCCTGTGCATTTGAAATCCCATTACCATGCCATGCCATACTCGCATGAAATGGGCGCTGCCCTCGCTGCGGCAGATTTGGTTGTCTCGCGCGCAGGCGCATCATCTTTGGGCGAGTATCCCTTCTTTGGGCTGCCTGCCGTGCTCGTGCCCTACCCGTATGCATGGCGCTATCAAAAAGTAAACGCAGATTATCTTGCCGGACAGAACGCTGCTGTCATCTTGCAGGATGAAGTGTTGGAAGATAAACTCGTGCCTGTCGTCAAAGATGTATTAATGAATGAACATAAATGTGAAGCCATGCGTGCTGCCATGAAAAAAATATCCAATCCCAGTGCGGCGCGTGTGATTGCCAGCCAGTTGGTAGAACTGGCAGGAGAACAACCCCTATGATGAGTATCGTTTATATCTTTTGGATGTATGTCCTGCTCTTTGCAGTGATCGGTGCCATGCGCGGCTGGGCGAAGGAATTGCTCGTTGCATTCAGCGTGATCACTTCACTGGCAGTCAACCTGCTTTTGGAAAAATATATTCCCCTGGTGCGCGATTTGGACAAAACCAGCAGTTCCGTGTTTTGGATCCGTACCATCATTCTGACAGCCTTGGTTTATTTTGGATATCAAACAGTGTCCATTCCGCGGCTTGCTTCCAAAGCGGCGCGTGAACGTTTGCAGGATGCCCTCTTCGGCGCGGTACTGGGCGGCCTGAATGGCTATTTCATTGCAGGGACCGTCCTTTACTATAACCATGTGGCAAACTATCCCTATAGCAAGATCATCAGCCGGGCAACAGACCCTACCATTGCAGAGGTTATTGAACGAATGATGCTGTACATGCCTCCCCGATTTTTAGGAGAGCCGGGCATATACTTTGCCGTCATCATCATTCTTATCTTCATTATTGTGGTGTACATCTAATAACTATGAAACGAATTCACTTCATCGGGATTGGCGGCTCAGGACTTTCTGCCATTGCGCGTCTCCTCAAGGAGAGCGGGTATGAAGTGACAGGTTCAGACCGTATACTCTCTCAATTTGCTGTGGATTTACAGAATGAAGGCATTGTCATCTATATTGGACATCATCCGCGTAATGTAGGTGGAGCAGACCTGGTGATTCGCTCCTCTGCAATTGCAGATGACAACCCCGAGGTCGATGCAGCGAAGCGCGCTGGTATTCCAGTCTACAAACGTTCGGATTTTCTCGGCCAATTAATGTCTGATAAAACAGGTATTGCTGTTGCCGGGACACATGGCAAGACCACCACTACCGCCATGATCGCCTGGGCTTTGTATGCCATGAAACGCGATCCATCCTTCATCGTGGGTGGCACATTAAACAACTTAAAGGTCAATGCCCATGCTGGCAAAGGCGACCTTTTTGTGATTGAGGCGGATGAGTATGACCGTATGTTCCTCGGCCTCAAGCCGCGCATCGAAGTGGTGACCAATCTTGAGCATGATCATCCCGACATCTATCCAAAATTTGAGGATATGTATGCGGCTTTTCAGAGTTTTGTTGACCTGCTTCCTCCTGATGGCACGTTGATCGTTTGCGCGGAGGATGAAGGGGCAGTTACCTTATTAACTCATGCACGCCGCAAGGGATTGAACATTGTTTCCTACAGCGTTCAGGGTGAGATGACCATCAACAGCCCGCAATGGATGCAGGCGCGAACCATCAAGCCCAATGATCGCGGCGGATTGGATTTTTCCGTGATGACAAACATGGGCGCGGCAGCTTCTCAGGCTGTAACTGTTTCCTTGCAGGTGCCGGGCGAACACAATGTCCGCAATGCATTGGCCACTCTTTCCGTTGCGGCCACGCTCGGGCTTCCATTGCAGGAAGTTGCTGATGCGTTGAGCCAATTTACCGGTACTGGCCGCCGCTTTGAGATTCGTGGAGAACGTAATGGCGTGGTGGTGATCGACGATTACGCCCATCATCCCACTGAGATCCTTGCCACGCTGGCGGGTGCAAAAACGCGTTATCCAAACAGCCGCATTTGGGCAGTCTGGCAGCCGCACACCTATTCCCGTACGCAAACCCTGTTTTATGAATTCTCGCGCGCATTTATAGATGCTAACGAAGTACTTGTTACTGAAATCTATGCATCCCGTGAAGCCAAGCAAGGTTTCTCTTCTGCAGAAGTGGTCAGCGCCATGCCTCACCCCTCCGCGCGATATACAGGTTCATTGGAAGATACCAAAAAGTATTTATTGGAGCATGTTCATTCGGGTGATGTGGTCATTGTGCTTTCTGCCGGCGATGCAGACCAGATTAGTTCCGAACTTTTGAAGGAATTATGAAATGGACATGCCTGACGAAAAACACGAGTCGCTTCAAGACCAGACCGAGGTAATTGCCCTTCCTCCGTTGAAGATGGTACTCGTCTATGCAAAGGATGAACGCGAGAACGCGTTGACGGCTGTGATCAAATCTGCAGAACCGCACGAAAATGTGGAGCCGCAGGATTTGAAGAAGATCATTGAACATCTAAAGAAGAAAGTTTGATCGTAATGCTTATGACCAGTCCCGTACATGCAGTGAGTATGCTGCGCCAGAAGTTTGGCGATGCCGTGCAAGAGAATGTTCCTCTTGCGCCTTATACATCTGCACGTATCGGCGGCCCTGCGGATGTGATGGTCACTGTCAAATCAGCGGACGAGTTTGCAAATGTGCTTCAGTTGATCTGGGAGCATGACCTCGCGCATTATGTGCTTGGCGGCGGTTCGAATGTACTGATCAGTGATAAAGGTGTGCGCGGGATCGTGGTTTTGAACAAAGCGAAGGAAGTGCGCTTCGAAACGGGTGACAGTCCCACAGTCTGGTGTGAAGCGGGAGTCGTATTTAGCAATCTCGCAAATCGCTGTGCATCCAAAGGATTGGCTGGTTTGGAATGGGCTGCCACAGTCCCCGGCACAGTGGGCGGCGCAGTGTATGGGAATGCAGGTGCCTTCGGCGGCGATATGTCTGGTAATTTGATCCATGCCGAGGTGCTGACAAAGAATGGGCGCGAAAAATTTTCTGTTGGACAAATGGGATATGGTTATCGTACGAGTGTAATGAAACGCGGCGAGGTAAAAGCAATAGTGCTTTCAGCTTTGTTGAGGTTAAAAAATTCAACAAAAGAGGAAGTGTCTGTTAAAATTGAACAGTTCAGTGAACGCCGAAAAGCCACGCAGCCGCCCGGTGCGAGCATGGGTTCCATGTTCAAAAACCCTGTGGGTGAGCATGCGGGTCGTTTGATTGAAGCCGCGGGTCTGAAGGGCACGCGTATCGGCACCGCTGAGATCAGCACGCTGCACGGAAATTTTTTTGTAAATCATGGCAAAACTCGCGCGAGTGATGTTCGCGAATTGATTGATTTAACCCGTACGACAGTCAAACAAAAATTTGGCATTGAGCTTGAGTTGGAAGTTGAACTTGTAGGAGAATGGTAGTTTGAAAAAGCTTCGCGTTGCAGTGCTATTCGGTGGACGTTCCGGCGAACATGATGTCTCGCTCATGTCGGCGCGTTCTGTGCTTGCGGCGCTTGACTCTGATAAATATGAAGTGACTCAGGTCGGCATCACTCTGGATGGCGATTGGCTGGCTGGTGAGAACACTCTGGATTCGTTTGAAAAAGGTGCTGCTGTGGAGTTGGACCGCGTCATTCCGCCAACCGAGCCGTCCCATCAATCGCTTTACATGACCCGTTCCACAAAAATGGGCGAAAAACTTGAGACGCTTGCGACAGTTGATGTTTTCTTCCCGGTTTTACACGGTCCTTTTGGCGAGGACGGCACGCTGCAAGGTCTTCTTGAAATGGCAGATGTGGCATACGTGGGTGCAGGCGTGGCTGGTTCATCCGTTGGCATGGACAAAGGCATATTTAAAGATGTAATGCGAGCCAACAATATTCCCATCGTGGATTCGGTTCTTATTCTGCGCAGTGATATCGAAAATGATGTGAATGGAGTAATCGAACGAATTGAAAAGATGGGTGCCTATCCTTTCTTTGCAAAGCCCGCCAACCTCGGCTCTTCCGTTGGAATCAGCAAATGCAATTCCCGCTCTGATCTTGCTGAAGGATTAATGGAAGCGGCCCGCTATGACCGCCGCATCGTCGTTGAACGCGGTGTGGGCAATGTCCGTGAAGTGGAAGTCAGCGTGCTTGGTAATGAAAACCCTGAGACCTCTGTCTGCGGGGAAGTGTTGCCGAGCCGTGAATTCTATTCCTACGAATCAAAATATGTGGATGGTACTTCCGGTCTCATAATCCCTTCGCAACTGCCAAATGAAGTGACCGAAAAAATCCGTGAATATGCAGTCCGTGCCTACAAAGCCATCGACTGTGCTGGCATGGCACGCGCGGATTTCTTCGTTGAAAGTGACACGAACAAAATCTACTTGAATGAATTGAACACTCTGCCCGGTTTTACTTCCATCAGCATGTATCCCAAGCTTTGGCAGGCGAGTGGTCTGTCCTATCCGCAGCTTGTGGACCGATTAATCGAACTCGCTCTTGAACGCAAATCACAGCGCGACCGCACCGAACATCGGAGGTCTGCATGAGCGGAAAACCGGAATTGACCCGTGCGGAAATTGCCCGCCAACGACGCGCTCAACGTGCTGCAAAAGAGATGGAGCAGACCACCAAACGCGCCGTCAAACCCATGGTGTCCGTCACTTCGCGTACACCAACCATTCCAGTTTCATCCAAGCCTCGTTTGGTGGCAAAACCCCGAAGATTCAATATAGCGCTTGGTCTGCCGGAATTCCATTTACACAGACCAAAATTCATCATGCCGCGTTTGCATGCGAACTGGCGGCTTGCATCTATCATCATTTCACTTTTGCTTGGCGTTGCCATTTATTTGGCATTCAGCTTGCCTTACTTTTTTGTCCCGGGTGCAACGGTGTTGGGCAACCTTCGCTTAACTCGCGAAGAGATCACCGCTGTGTTGGGGGTTACAGGTCAATCTATTTTCACGGTTCAGCCTGATGAGCTTGAAACCCGCCTGCGCATGAATTATCCCGAATTGCTATCAGCGGATGTCGAAGTCTATTTGCCGAATCATGTTTATGTTACAGTGAAGGAGCGCACGCCCGTTATCATTTGGCAGCAAGGCGAGGGCTATACATGGATCGATGCGACGGGTGTGGCATTCCGTCCGCGAGGTTTGGAAGCGGGACTTGTGCCAGTTGTCTCTATGGATGATCCGCTTCCCGGCATTGCGCCGAAAGATGACCTGCTAAGTCCGCCGCCATACATGCAAAAGGAATTGGTGGATGCGATCCTCGCTCTTTCTCCGCTCCTGCCTGCCGGCACGACGATGACATTTGACCCCGCCCAAGGCTTGGGGTGGGCAGACCCGCGCGGATGGAGAGCAGTCTTTGGCACGAGCGCGCATGATATGCCTTTGAAAGCACGTGTTTATCAATCACTGGTTGATTCGCTAATGGCGCGCAGCGTAAATCCCATTTACATCAATGTGGTTTATCCCGAAGCGCCATATTATCGATTGGCTGTCATTGAAACAGAAGATTCGGTTGAAGAAGAAACAGTGGATAGCGGACAATAAACTATGGAAGAGATCGTAGTAGGCATTGATGTAGGCACAACCAAGGTTTGCACCCTCGTAGGACGCGTGGAGGATGCAAAGACCATTCGCATTCTTGGAGTGGGCATTGAGCCTTCAGAGGGTATCCGCAAAGGCATCATCGTTGACCTTGCCGCTGCATCTGCAGCCATCAAACGCTCTGTGGAAAAAGCGGAACGTACTTCCGGCTTGGAAATTACAACCGGTTTTGTCAGCCTTGCAGGTGCGCATGTTTCATCGGTCAACAGCCGCGGTGCAACCGGTGTGCCGGGCGGAATCATCGGCGCGATGGATATTGCGCATGCACTGGATCAAGCGCAAGCCGTTGCCATTCCGCATGATCGCGAAATCGTGCATGTCATTCAGCGCGGCATCACTGTCGATGGGCAGGAAGGCGTGAAGACTCCGATTGGGATGCACGGCTATAAATTGGAAGTGGAGACGCATATCATCACCGCCGCCGCCGCAACGGTGGATAATCTCCGTCAATGCGTTGGCGCTGCCGGTGTGGATATTCAGCAATTCGTTTTGAATCCCCTCGCTTCTGCAGAAGTTGTGTTGACCGAGCAGGAACGTCAAATGGGTGTGGCTGTCTGCGATATCGGCGGAGGGACAACTGACCTGGCAATTTATGTGGATGGTGATGTCTGGCACACGATGGTTCTGGCTGTAGGCGGCAACCATGTCACTCAGGATATCGCTCATGGGTTGCGTTTGCCCATATCTCAGGCGGAGGAAGTGAAAAAGCAGCAGGGGTATGCCATTCGGTCCGAAATTGGAAGCGAGGAATTTTTCTCGATCCGTCCATTTGGTGAAGATCATGACGTGCGAATTAATCGCCAGGACCTTGCTCACATTATCGAAGCGCGCATTGAAGAAACATTTGGCTTGATCCTGCAGGAGATCAAACGCTCAGGCTATGATGGGCTGCTTCCCGCAGGCATGGTGTTGACTGGCGGTACATCGGCTTTGCCCGGTATCAAGCATGTTGCCAGCGAAGTATTGGGAATGCCCGTGCGAACCGCTCAACCGGAGAATCTCACGGGGCTGGTGGATAAATTGGATTCACCCGCGTATTCAACCAGTGTTGGTTTATTGCGCTGGGCCACCTCCATGCGCGAACATGATGTTGCATATTCAGGCGGCGATAAGAAACGCCGCAGATCGAGAGGAGAGAGCAGTATGAATTTGGATGCAATCAAAAATTGGATGAAACGGTTGTTGCCCTAGGATTTTTCTTTTCTTTTTGTGAAAAACACCAAAGAGAAAAGATTCACAAACATCATTTAAAACCTTTTAAAAATCAGCATTCTCGTTTAAGATATATGGCATATTCCTTGCCAGGAGGAACAAATGGACTCAAATAAAAGAAATCTGCAATCCGAAGCCTTCGCCCGAATCAAAGTCATAGGCGTGGGTGGTGCCGGTCAGAACGCCGTCAACCGCATGATGGAAGAAGGCATTCAAGGCGTTGAATTCATCGCTGCCAACTCCGATGCGCAGGCGTTGACTCTTTCGCGCGCACCCATTCGTGTGAGGTTGGGCGATAAGATCACACGCGGGCTCGGCGCAGGCGGTGATCCCGAAATCGGCCGCAAAGCCGCGGAAGAATCATCTGACGAACTGTATAACGTGCTCAAAGGCGCAGATATGGTTTTTGTCACTGCGGGCATGGGCGGAGGTACGGGCACAGGTGCGGCTCCTGTAGTTGCACAAGTGGCCAAGGAATGCGGCGCGCTTACCATTGGTGTCGTCACCCGTCCATTTACATTTGAAGGCGGCAAGCGCACACAATCCGCTGAAGCTGGCGTTTCCAAGATGAAGGAACATGCCCATACCCTCATCTCCATTCCGAATGACCGCCTGCTTCAACTCGCTGATAAGAAATCTTCCCTGCAGGATGCCTTCCGCATGGCAGACGAAGTTTTACATCAAGGCATTCAGGGCATCTCCGAACTGATCACGATCCCTGGTTTGATCAACCTCGACTTCGCCGATGTTCGCACGATCATGTCTGAAGGCGGCGCTGCATTGATGGCAGTGGGTCGCGGCACTGGCGATGACCGCGCAAAGAACGCCGCTGAACAAGCCATCTCCAGCCAACTGCTCGACATCACCATTGACGGCGCACGCGGTGTGCTCTTCAACGTTACGGGCGGCCCCAACATGACCCTCTTTGAAGTCAATCAGGCTGCAGCCATCATCCGCGAGACTGCCCACCCTGATGTCAATATGATTTTCGGTGCGGTCATCGATCCTGAAATGGGTGACGAGATTCGCTGTACGGTCATTGCCACTGGATTTGAACGCAGCGGAGTGACACGCCGCGCTTTGGAACGCCTCCCTCGCTCTAACGAGAAGCCTGTCTCTGCTGCCAACACACCTTTTTCCCGCCCCAGCGAATCCGTCAGCGTGAATGCGGAAACGCGCTCATCTACTGATGCAAAATCCGCTCCACAGCCGAGCATCAACGCGGACGATTTGGATGTCCCGACTTTCCTGAGAAATAGGCGCTAATCATCAACTAAAAAATCCCCAAAGGCCTTTGCTCCTTTGGGGATTTTTGATTCATGCTAAAATATAAGGAATGAAAGCCAAACTGCCTTCCCCTGAGCACTACTCTTATCAGTTACATCGCAAACAGCGCAATTTGCAGATCATTTTGCCCATTATTGTTAGCGCTCTGGTCTTTGTTGGCATGATCGTTTTGATCAGCCTGTCCACTTTCAACCAGGGCGGGGATGTTGGCCGTTGGGCGGCAATTTCCACGATCTGGATCATCATCCCCATTTTGATCGCCGGGTTGATATTTCTTGTTATTCTTATTGGGCTGATCTATTTGATGGCGCGTGCACTTGGCGCTTTGCCCTATTACACTGGCATCGCGCAGGATTATGTCCATAAGGCTCGTGGATACATTATCCGCGGGGCGGATACGGCAGTCAAACCCATCCTTGCCTTGGATGGATGGCTGGAAAGCATCAAAGCATTTTTTGGAAGGATGACACCATGAATAAAAGCAGAATAATCATTGCCGGAACACTGGTCGGCGCGCTGACAGGCCTGATTGCCGCCATGCTTCTTTCCCGGCGCGCAGAAAAGAATGAGCGCGAAACCGCCATTACCACTGGTGAAGGTTTGAAACTCGGGGTTCTGGTTTTTGGTCTGTTGAGGGCGATTGCTTCCCTGAATGACGACTAGTTTGAACCTTTTGAAAAGGCCGATAATCATTACAGGTTGTCGGTCTTTTTGTCTTTATTAGCTAAATTTATGGTATATGAAGGAGAGAAGGAACCGCAGGAGAAGTTGATGCCGGAAGATATATCTGCAAAGAATGACGATTCGTTTCTTGAAGTTTTCAAGAAACATGATGCGGTCATGCTCTTGATCGAACCGGAGACGGGGCAGATATTGAATGCAAATCCAGCCGCTGAAAAATTCTATGGATATTCCCTCGCTCAATTGCAGGGAATGAATATTGCTGAGATCAATGCCCTTTCGCCTGAGCAATTATCGGCGGAGTGGGAGCGTTTCTTTAATGGGGGGAAAGGTTATCTTATTTTTCCTCATAAACTTGCCAGCGGGGAGATCCGAACAATTGAGGCTCATATTTCCCTTGTTAATGTCGGCGGGCAGGTTGTCTACTATGCCATTATTCACGATGTAAGCGAACGCAAACAAGTAGAGGATGCTCTGCTCTCCTCTGCCGCAGAAATGCGCGGCTTGCTCGCATCGATGCGTGATGTCGTGTTGGTAATTGACGGGGATGGGGTATATCGGGAGATTGCGCCAACCAATCCGGATCTGTTGTATAAACCGTCCAAAGAACTGCTCGGCATGAATATCGTGGATGTTTTTCCCAAAGAGCAGGCGGAATCGTATCTTGCTGTAATGCGGCAGGTTTTAGAGACAAAGCAACCGTCTGAGGTTGAATATTGCCTCGTTGTTGACGGGCGCACGCTTTGGTTTGAGACTACCATCTCCCCTCTGACGGAAGACCGTACATTATGGGTGGCGCGAAACATTACCGAGCGCAAACAGATGGATGTTGCCCTGCGTGAATCTGAAGAGCGTTATCGGTCTCTGTTCGAGAACATGATCGATGGAATTTATCGCAGCACGCATGACGGCAAGTTCGTCGATATCAACCCTGCCATGGCAAAAATGTTTGGGTATTCCTCTATTGAGGAAATGCTTAACATTGATATTAAGAAAGAGCTTTATTTTTTACCTGAAGAGCGGGGTAGTCATATATTGGATACTGGACAGCAGGAAATTGAAGCCTATCGCATGCGCCGCAAGGACGGCTCGGAGATCTGGGTGGAGGATCACGGGCATTATATCCATGATGAGCAGGGCAATATTCTTTACCATGAAGGCATGCTGCGCGATATTACAGAGCGAAAACGGGCTGAGGAACTGCTCCGTGAAAACGAAAGCTTGTTGCGAGAGTCTCAGATCATTGCTGGCCTGGGAAGTTACGTGCTGGATTTTTCCACGGGATTGTGGATCAGCTCCGATGTGCTTGATGAGATATTTGGAATTGATGAGCACTATATCCGCTCGATAGAAGGGTGGGCGGACATTATTCATCCTGATGATAAAGATGAAATGGTTCATTATTTTGCCAATGAAGTGTCGGATAAAAAGAACCGTTTCGATAAAGAATATAGAATTATTAGAAAAAGAGACAATGCCGAGCGTTGGGTGCACGGCATGGGTGAACTTGAGATCGATGAACAAGGCCATGTGCGGAAAATGAAGGGGAGCATCCAGGATATTACAGAGCGAAAACTTGCCGAAGAGAACCTTCGCCAGCGCTTAATGGAACTGGAAGCTCTATATGACGTTCTGTCCTCCCTGCGGACCGTACAAACATTTGCTGAAGCCCTGCCCATTTTAATGGATCAAATGCTCGCCGCTATCGGATCTGAAGCTGGGGCCATCCTGCTTCATCATTCGCCCAGCGGAGAGTTGCGGAGCGTATCGGCGCGCGGGTGGTTTGAGGATATTCGAGATATTCCGGTGAGGATAGGCACGGGAGTGGCAGGAACTGTGTTCGCAACTGGCCAGCCATTTTTAACCGCGGAATTTGTGAATAGCTCCTTACCTAGCGAATCGGTACGCACAAGAATACCACCCGGTTGGGGAGGCGCTTGTATTCCCATTCGAGCAGCGGACGAGATTGTGGGCGTTCTTTTCGTCTCTGTTAAATTACCTCATCAGATCACTTCGGAACAAATGAAGCTTCTGGGCTCTCTTGCGGAAATAGCCGGGGCAACATTACACCGTACCAGATTGTTTGATGAAACTGCGCGCCGTGCCCAGGAATTTGCCTCCTTGTACGAAACCAGTAATGCCATTTCCGCAGAGACGGAACTGAAAACCATGCTGCAGGTTATCGTGACCGTTGCAAAGAAACTCCTTAACGCGGCATCCAGCGGCATCTATATGTACATTCCCTCCACCGATCAACTGGAATTAACTGTGGATACGGAGCCATACATTACCATCGGAACTCGCCTAGCATTCGGAGAAGGGGTGGCGGGACGTGTAGCGCAAACCCGAAAACCAATCTACATTGAAGACTATACCGTTTGGGAGGGCCGATCAAGACAATATGAAGGTGTCCGCATCCGTGCCGTGTTGGAAGTGCCCATGATGTATGGCGGAGAATTGATCGGCGTTCTGACAGTGGATGAGATCAATGACTCTGAACGGAAATTCACCGAGGCGGACGAACGATTGCTTTCTCTGTTCGCCTCCCAGGCTGCAGGAGCCATCCATTCTGCGCGCATGCGGGATGAGGCTATCCATCGCCTCCAACATTTGCAGACCCTCCGCACAGTGGATAAAGCCATTGCCTCCAGCCTTGATCTGGGTATCACCCTGAACATCCTGCTAAGCCATGTCCTCACTCAATTGGGGGTGGATGCGGCTGACGTTCTTTTGCTCCACGTCCATGAACAGGCTCTGAAATATTCCGCGGGGCGTGGATTTCGTACAAAAATGATCGAAGGCGCCGATGTTCATCTCAGCGATGGGTTTGCCGGGCGGTGCGTTATGGACCGCAGACTCATTCACATCTCTGATCCTGCTCAGATCATTGACAACCCGCCCTTTGCCCATCTGTGGGCTGAAGAGGGATTCAAAAGTTATATTTGTGTTCCGTTAATCGCAAAAGGGGAGGTCAAAGGGGTAATGGAGGCATATTTCCGCTCGAAATTTAATCCCGGTGATGAGTGGCTTGATTTTCTCGAGACCCTCGCCGGGCAGGCTGCCATCACAATCGACAACACCCAAATGTTTGACAATGTTCAACGGGCAAACATGGAATTGGCGATCGCCTACGAAGCCACTATTGAAGGCTGGTCGCGCGCGCTGGATATGCGCGACAAGGAAACAGAGGGTCATACACAACGTGTCACTGAACTGACCATGGCGCTGGCGAAAGCCATCGGTATAAAAGATAGCGAACTTAAAAACATTCGGCGCGGCGCACTTTTACACGATATTGGAAAAATGGGCATCTCCGACCACATCCTGTTAAAAAAAGGAAAATTAACCATCCGGGAAAGGGAAATTATGCGAAAGCATCCCAAGCTGGCCGTTGAAATGCTTCAACCCATTGCATATTTGCGCCAGGCTTTGGACATTCCATATTCTCATCACGAAAAGTGGGATGGAACAGGCTACCCGCGCGGCTTGAAGGGTGAGCAGATTCCGCTCGTTGCCCGTATCTTTTCCATCGCCGATGTTTGGGATGCATTAACCAGTTCGCGCCCATACCGCACGGCTTGGACAAAAAAGAAAGCGTTGACGTATATTAAACAACAAAGTGGGAAACACTTTGATCCGTATATTGTGGATGTGTTCCTGAAGGTAATAAAAGATTTTCAATGACATCTCGAAGCCAGATCTTGTAGAACATTCTTGACAATCTGGAACATCAGTTCTAAAATCCATACATGGACTCCATCTTAAAACAAACCTATCGCCGTTTCCTCCTCGCCTCACAGGGACTTTGGCCGGGTCGCCGTTTCGAAGGGCTGCCCGGCACCGAATCCGCTTTGCGCCAGATGCAGGCACTTCAACTCGATCCATTGACCATGGTCGCCCGCAGCCAGGATATTGCCATGTATGGCCGCGTGCTCAACTACAAACCTGACCATCTTTATAAAATGGCGTACGAAAAACGCAAAGCCTTTGACTACGGCGGCTGGCTGATGATGTACCCCATGAGCGATTTTCCATACTGGCGTTTGCACATGCGCCAGCGCAAGGCGCAGGGACTGAATTATGAATCTTTCAAGCATCCGCCGAAGGATTTGTTGAAGTTCATCCTCAACGAGTTACGTGATCGCGGTCCGCTGGGAAATCGTGATTTCGAAGGTACAAAAGTTAAAGCATGGAGTTATCGAGGACGCAAGGAAACCTCCATCGCCCTCTTTTATCTGTGGTTGAGCGGTGAAGTGATGATCTCCAACCGCAAAGGATTTGACCGCATCTATGATTTGCGCGAGCGGGTTGTGCCGACGGAGTATGATTACGAGGCAACGGAAAATGAGACGATAGATTTTATGAGCAGGAAGATCATCGCCTTTTTAGGGATGATCCGCGAAAACCGTCTGGGAACTGAACTTTCCTATTACATCCACAAAAATATGCCGCCCGAAGATTCTAAAAAATTAGTCCATCGGCTTGTTGAGGCTGGCGTTGTTTCACGGGTTGCATTGGAAGGCTCAAAAGATGGATATCTCGTCTTGAGCAGCGACCAGCCCCATCTGTCCGAACTGGAGGCGGGGCGTATTCCTAAAGTATGGAAACCAAAAGGTCCGACAACAGAAGAAGAGGTTACCTTCCTTGCTCCGTTGGAAATTGTCAGCGCCAGAGGGCGGGCGAAAAAAGTTTTCGATTTTGAATATCTGTGGGAAGTGTACAAACCTGCACATCTGCGCCGCTGGGGATATTACACCCTGCCCATTTTATACGGCGACGATCTCGTTGCCCGCCTCGACCCCAAACTGGACCGCACAACCATGACATTGCATATTTTGGGTTTCTGGCTCGAAGACGATGCCCCGAACGATGAAGCTTTTGCGAATGCGCTCGCCAATGGACTAAAACGATTCGCTGATATGATCGGCGCAAAGAAAATCGACCTGAGTGGAGTTAATCCTGCAAAACTGCGTTCCCATTTGAAAAAGAAGTTGAAATCATGAAGCTGCATAATGCCATCACGGACGTGCGTGGTATCCAGGTGGGACATGCGCAAAACGAAGAAGCGTTAACTGGCTGCACCGTCATCCTTTGTCGAAGGGGTGCTGTCGCTGGCGTGGATGTGCGCGGCGGCGCGCCTGGCACGCGCGAGACCGATCTTTTGAATCCCATCAATCTTGTTGAAAAAGTTCACGCGATTGTTTTGGCTGGCGGTTCTGCATTTGGCTTGGATGCAGCGAGCGGTGTGATGCGTTACCTTGAAGAGCAGAAGATTGGCTTCAAAACCGGCGCTGCGAGAGTGCCGATTGTCCCATCTGCAATTTTGTATGACTTAAACCTCGGTCGCGCGGACGTTCGACCTGATTCTGCAATGGGAGCATTAGCTGCCGCCTTGGCAGTTTCCACTCCGCCGGCGGAAGGGAACGTTGGCGCAGGGACGGGCGCATCCATCGGCAAAATGTTTGGTGCCGCGCTGGCGATGAAATCTGGTTTGGGGACTGCCAGCATGGATATCGGCGGGGGTGTGATCGTCGGTGCCATTGTTGCGGTCAATGCATGGGGTGATGTGGTTGATCCGAAATCGGGAGAGATCATTGCAGGACTTCGCTCTGGAAAAGTCGGTCCGCTGCGCGTTGGTAAAAAAGACTCGTTCGCCGATACGCTTGCGATGATGAAAACCCCGATCGGTTGTGGTGTGCTCGGGCTTGCCAGCCGCGGCAACACGGTCATTGGTGCGGTGGCGACAAATGCAATGTTGACCAAAGCCCAGGCTGCAAAAGTGGCACAAATGGCGCAGGATGGTATTGCACGGACAGTCAGACCAGCTCATACTATGCTGGATGGTGACGCTATTTTTGCACTGTCCACTGGCACGAAAAAAGCCGACGTCTCAACGGTTGGCGCGTTCGCAGCGGAAGTAATGGCTGAGGCGATTATCCGAGCCGTGAAAATGGCAAGATCCGCTGGAGGATTGCCGGGGTTGTCATTGCTTGCGAAGTGAAACTTGTTATTCCTTCACACAAATCAAACCCTTTAAATAAGCTCCTTCTGGAAAATGCAAACTGACTGGGTGATCGCTGCCCTGTGACAAATGCTCAATAATCGTCGCTTCTGTGTTCGCATCTAATGCGGCAGAAGCGACGATTTTTTGAAAGAGAGCCGCATCTACGCCGCCAGAACAAGAGAATGTGGCAAGAATTCCGCCGTGACGTAACAATTTGAAAGCCAGCAGGTTGATATCTTTGTACGCGCGCGACGCTTTTTCCGCATGGGCGGCAGTGGGGGCGAACTTCGGCGGATCGAGAATGATCATGTCGAAAGAGCGATTCTCGTCGCGGAATTTTCTAAGCAACTGAAACACATCTCCTTCAAGCGAAGTGTGACGATCTGCAGGGAGGTTGTTGATGGCTATATTTTTTTCAAGCAGTGCCAGCGCATCGGCGGATGAATCCACAGACAGTACGGATTTTGCCCCATTTGCCAGAGCATTAATTGAAAAACCACCTGTGTAGCAAAAGCAATTCAAGACATCACGGTCTTTGGCGAGGTTGCCCACGCGGTGACGATTCTCACGCTGGTCGAGGTAGAAACCCGTCTTGTGTCCGGTGGCAATGTTGATGTTGAATTTAAGATTGTGTTCGGTAATCTGCAATTCGAGATTTGGAATTACGCCGCGTAAAACCCCGGTGATCGGCTTGAGTCCCTCGAGTTCACGCACATCCACATCGGAACGTTCATAAATATTCTGAATGCCAGTCTCTTCGATGAGTAGGTCGGCAACGATTTCCTTCCAGAATTCCGAGCCGGCAGTCGTGGATTGCAGGACAAGAAGATTATCAAAGCGATCAACGACGATGCCGGGGATGCCATCCGATTCGCCATGAATTAAACGGAACGCATCGCTCTGACCTTCAACCTGTAATCTGTTTCGAAGTTCAATTGCCTTCTGAATCTTTTTTCGGAAAAATTCTTTATCGATGGGTTCGTCGTTAAATGTCCAGACGCGGGCGCGGATCTGCGAGTGGGGCGAGTAGGCTGCCCGGGCAAGAAACTGCCCCTCGGACGAGATCAGGTCAACGGTGGAGCCGGAGGCGTGGGTTTCATCCATGGTTTGAAACGCGCTGGCAAAGACCCAGGGATGACGCCGTAACAGGCTTTTTTCACGTCCAGGTTTGAGCGTGATTTTCATGATTCACCGGGGAAGGGACGCAGACGCTGCATCCATTTTTCGGGGTCGGTTAATTGTATAAAATCAAATTGTTGGTACAAACCGTGGGCATCATCAGTGGCGAGCAGCCAGCGCCGAATGGATTTTAGATCGGGATGTTCGAGGATGCTTTGCACCAGCCATTTTCCGAGACCATGCCCGCGGTACTCTTCATGGATGAATACATCGCAAAGATAGGCGACGATGGAGAAATCGCTGACAACCCGCGCCATACCGACCTGATGGCTGCCTTCGTAAATGCCAAAGACAAGTGAGTTTGCAAAGGCGGCTTCTGTGCGTTCGCGCGGACGACCTTTCGCCCAATAAGCTCGTGAGAGAAAATCGTGCACGGCGTTCATATCGAGGCGGGCAGGGTCAGTGCTAATGGTGAAAGAATCTCGATTCGTTTGAAATATTTGTGGCATTGAGCGAGTGTATCACAACATGGTATCATCACGCTTTCAAAGGAGAAGAATGCTGAAACCAATTCGCTGGAATACATTTGCGTGGGATTTTCTGCGCATTCAAATCGGGTTTATGCTTTTCGGGCTGGCGATCACATTGATGATCCGCGGCAATATTGGGACGAGTGCCTGGGCGGTGTTGGAAGTGGCGCTGGCGCAGCGAATTGGAATATCCATTGGAACGATGACGGTGTTGATGGGCTTTTTCGTTTTAACGGGCGCAGTGCTGATGCGTGAAAGATTAGGTTGGGGCACACTGGGGAATATTCTATCCATTGGTCCGTGGGAGGATTTTTGGCTTTCAATCGTCCCATCTGTGGAAAATAATTTGCCGATGCAGATCGGCATGTTGCT
>JAEURE010000080.1:0-268 GCA_016789485.1 Anaerolineales bacterium
ATCGTAGACGACGACGAAGAGATGGGGCGTGCGATCAGCTTGATGCTTAAGCTGCTGGATTGCACAACGAAGCACTTTCACAATCCGCGTACCGCCGCTCAGGCATTGCTGGCGGGCGGGAGTCCAGAGCTGATGATTCTCGACATCAACATGCCCGAGGTGAGCGGACTCGACATGCTTGAATTCCTGCGCCGCCGCAAGGAATGGAAGGATCTGCCCGTCATCATGCTCTCCTCCGAAGCAGCAGACGTGATGGTGGAAAAAGCCC
>JAEURE010000080.1:278-9689 GCA_016789485.1 Anaerolineales bacterium
GAAGAACTTGAAAAGGTAATGTCACAAGCCTTTTATAATCATATAAAAAAGTGAGTAATGAAAGATGGCAGCAAAAAATTCAAAGAACAAGAAACAAAATAAACCTGCAGAGACCAAACCAGCAGGCCCAAACAAGACGGCGCAGATCATGTTCGCGATCTTTGCTCTTCTTTTAATCATTTCGATGGTGCTCTCCGCCGTAACAACATATTAACAAAGCCCAAATGGTATAATCCTGCCTGCGCGGCCCTTCGGAGCCGCGCTTTATTTCGCAAAAATGCAGAAATGTCATTGCGAGGGGCACCTGCTCTTTCTGAAGAAGTAATCTCTGATTCAATATATGAGATTGCTTCGGGACGAACACCCTCGCAATGACATAAGGAAGTTATATGCTCGACAAATTACAGGCAATTGAAGAAAGATTTGACCAACTTGGTGAAGAACTGCTGGTGGTAGGCAGTGACTATCAACGCGCAGGCGAGATCAACAAGGAACGCGTTGATCTCGAACCGCTCATTGAAAAGGCACGCGAATATCGTCAGGCGGTAAAAAGCCTTGAGGAAGCCAGGTCCATCATCATCAATGAAAATGATGCGGAACTGATCGCCCTCGCCAAGGCAGATGTGGACGACCTGACCCCAAAGATCGAAATCCTCGAGAAGCAGATCAAAAGCATGTTGGTTCCCAAAGATCCGCGCGATGACAGAAATATCATCGTGGAAATTCGCGCGGGCGCAGGCGGCGACGAAGCCGCCATCTTTGCCGCCGATCTGTTCCGCATGTATACGCGCTACGCCGAAGACAAGAAATGGAAATCCAGCATCATGTCTGAAAGCTCCATCGGCGTAGGCGGGTACAAGGAAGTCATATTTGAAGTAAAAGGGAACGGCGCGTATTCGAAATTGAAATACGAATCAGGCGTGCATCGCGTTCAGCGTGTGCCAGCCACCGAATCACAGGGACGCATCCACACATCGACGGCTACCGTTACGGTGCTGGCAGAAGTTGACGATTTTGAAATTGAAGTTCCCGAAAGCGATATTGAGATCGAAGTCTATCGTTCTTCCGGGGCCGGCGGGCAGAACGTACAAAAGAACTCCACCGCCGTACGGTTAACCCATAAACCAACAGGCATTGTCATTACCTGTCAGGATGAACGTTCGCAACTGCAAAACAAAATGCGGGCCTTAAGCATCTTGCGCGCCCGCTTGTACGAAATGGAAGAAGCAAAACGTCAGGCTGAACTTGAAGCAGACCGCCGCTCCCAGGTCGGCTCGGGCGACCGCTCCGAAAAGATCCGCACATACAACTACCCGCAGAACCGCGTCACAGATCATCGTATCGGATATTCCAGCTACAACCTTCCCGCCGTGATGGACGGTGACATAGACCAGTTCATCGAGGAACTCTCCACCCGTGAAGAGGCCGACAAACTTGCAGCCACCGGCGTCGATGATGATGAATAAAAACAAGGCGGCCAAACTGAGCCGCCTTGTTTTATAGAAAGACAAATACATATGAACGCGGCAGATATCCTTAAACAGATCACCCCGCAACTCGAATCGGACTGGCCAGAACTGGACGCGCAGATCATCCTTGCGCACGTGATCGGACATCCACGCACCTGGCTGCTCGCCCATTTGGACACGCCCCTCTCTCCGCTCCAAATTGGTCAAACAAAAGAAGCTGTCAGCCAATTCCAGGCAGGGACTCCGCTTCCCTACATCATCGGTCACTGGGAATTCTTCGGTCTCGATTTCGACATCACCAAAGACGTGCTTATCCCGCGTCCTGAAACTGAACTGCTCGTAGAAAAAGCAATCGCCTGGCTGCAAGCCTCCCCCGAAAGAAGAACCGTCGCAGATATTGGCACAGGCTCGGGCGCAATTGCCGTCACACTCGCCATGCACCTCCCCGATGCCCGCATCCTCGCCACAGACATTTCTCACGAAGCGCTCAAAGTTGCCAAACACAACGCCGAAAAATTTCACGTTCATCACAAAATAGACTTTTTACAATGCGATCTTCTACCCCAGCACATAGACCCGCTGCCAACAGAAAGCCATTTCGACCTCATCTGCGCCAACCTGCCATACATCCCCACTGAAACGCTTCAAAAACTCCCCATCTATGGCAACGAACCAACACTCGCCCTCGATGGCGGCGTGGACGGCCTTGATCTCTACCGTCGTCTCCTCAAAATTGCCCCGGACTGGCTCGCTCCCAACGGAAAACTCCTCTTCGAAATAGAAGCCACTCAAGGTTTAAAAGCTCTGAGCCTTGCCTATGATTCTTTCAACGAGATGAATATCCAATTGCATCAAGACCTTTCAGGTCACGATAGGATTTTAGAGATCACCCTTCATGAAGACTGAAATCGTCCCCGCCTCACAACTTCAACAAGCGCTCACCCTTCTGCAAAATGAGGGCATCCTCGCCTTCCCAACCGACACCGTCTACGGCCTCGGAGCACTCGCTTTTGACAACGCCGCCATCGAAAGCATCTACATTGCCAAAGACCGCCCCATCGAAAAAGCCATCCCTATCCTGATCGGCGACTTGAGTCACCTCGATCAAATTGCAATTAATATCCCAGACATGGCTCTCCGTTTTGCCGCCCGCTTCTGGCCCGGACCATTGACCTGCGTTGTTCCCAAAAAGCATACTCTCCCCTCAGCAGTTTCTGCCACCTCCACTGTGGCTGTCCGGATTCCAAACCACCCTGATGCGCTTGCTCTGCTCCGTGCTGCTGGCCCCATGGCTGTCACCTCTGCCAACATCTCCGGGCAAACCAGCCCATCCACTGCTGAAGAAGTTTATACACAACTCAATGGACGCATCCCGTTGATTTTGGATGGCGGTAAAACACCAGGCGGAGTCCCATCCACGCTGGTGGATTGCACTGGAGATAAGCCTGTCATCCTGCGCGAAGGCCCAATTTCACTGGCAGACATCCTGTCCGCAATGGAATAAACTCTCACCCAGCATTTATATATCATTCAGGTTGCTATTAAGTCGGCGCATATAATCATAAATACATTCTCCCCGCTACAGGCCCCACTTTGAACTTGGGCAAGTTCATGTGGGGCTTGAGTTTTTAATTGAACCTATACAAGAGGAGTAAATTGCCCTTGGTGTATCTCTCATCCAACTCTTAATATAAGTTCAGTTTCCATTTATGTGCAGGAATATAATAAAAGTTACATTCTCCCTATATCAAACGGCCGCTGACTTGGGCAAGTCAGCGGCCGTTTGGTTTAAGTCAATTCATGAGAGAGCGGCCAGGTTGGGAGAACATCCATGTCCATTCCAGAGGTGTGCCCAAGAGCATGACGAAAATATCCAGCCGAAGCGATCATTGCCGCGTTATCCGTGCACAACGAAAGCGGTGGAATATGAACAGGAAATTCTGTCTGCGCTTTAAATATCTGCCGCAGCGGACGGTTTGCTGAAACCCCGCCTGCCACAAGAATTTCCTTCGCGCCAAATTCACGGGCGGCGTTCATCGTTTTCTTGAATAAAACATCAATGACAGCCTGCTGGAAGGAAGCCGCAAGATCGGGAATTGGCAGGGAATTACTTCGCTTTTTCAAGTCACGCACTTCATACAAGACCGAGGTCTTTAATCCGCTGAAGGAAAAATTCCAGGTTCCATCGAGCCAAGCCCGGGCGAAGTTGAAGCGGTGCGGATCTCCCTCCTCCGCTGCCTTTTGGATGGACGGTCCACCGGGGTATGGAAGCTCAAGCAGGCGGGCAACTTTGTCGAAGGCCTCACCAGCTGCATCGTCAAGGGTGGAACCGAGTCTTTGATAGGTCAAATGATCGGTCATGAGATTCAGTTCAGTGTGTCCACCTGAAACAAGCAGCGCCATCAAAGGGAATTGCGGCTCGGGCGGGACGAGTTCACCAGCTTCATAGACCCATGCCGAATACAGGTGTCCCT
Source organism: Anaerolineales bacterium (assembly GCA_016789485.1). Lineage (GTDB taxonomy): Bacteria > Chloroflexota > Anaerolineae > Anaerolineales > Villigracilaceae > Villigracilis. The sequence goes on from JAEURE010000080.1 coordinate 4,222, forward strand.
CCAAGTGATTAACGCCGATCAGCGGTTTGCCCATGCCAAGCGCAATGCCTTTCGCCATGTTCATGCCGACAACGAGCGAACCCGCAAGACCCGGTCCCTGCGTAACCGCGATGGCATCAATATCATTGAGCGTGAGGTGTGCCTGCGCAAGCGCCTGCTCCACGACAGGAGTGATGCTCAACACATGCTGACGTGAAGCCACCTCAGGAAATACGCCGCCATATCGGGCATGGATTTCCATTTGCGAAGCAACTACCGACGAAAGAAGCGCGCGCCCATTTTCGATAATGGCACAGGCGGTTTCGTCACAGGAGGTTTCAATTGCAAGGATACGAGCGGGTTTTAAGTCAGTCACTTATTTTTTCCACTTCTTCATCGGCAAAACGAAATCATACGGAAATTCTGCCAGCTTTTCAATGGTTCCTTCAGGGTTGACCCAAAGCGTATCTTCGATACGGAAGCCCATACCCTTTTCAGGGTAATACAAGCCAGGCTCGGAGGTAATGATAACACCAGGCGCGAGGCGTTGATCGTCGCCAGTGGTAAATCCGCTGAAGGGGCGTTCGTGGATATTCAAGCCTACGCCATGCCCCAGGCTGTGGACATATCCCTCCACCGGCGCTTTGGTGTTGAGCGGGGTCTGGTGTCCTTTGGATTCAAAATACTCACAAGTCATCTGGTGATAATGTTTGAAAGGCGTGTTCAGGTCAAAATTATCCATCAACTTGTCGTATATATTCTTGACTTGGTCATACAGGTCCTGCGCTTCAGGCGTGGCATAGCCCAGGCTCCAGGTGCGGGTGAAATCATAATAATAACCGCCGCCCGCTTCGGCGGGGTAAATATCGAACACAATGGTCTGGCCAAGCTTCATCAAATCCGCGGGGTTGCCCGCAGAATGAGGGACGCCTGCGTCGCGTCCGATGGCGAAGATGAAACCAGAAGGTAATTCCGCGCCATGCTCCGAAACCCATAAACGAATTTTTGAATGTACATCGCCAACCGTCAATGGAGTACCGTCTTCTTTCAACAGCACTTCATCTTCATTCACATCACAGGCCGTCAAATAATCGCGGACTTTGCCGACGACAGTCGTGGTCACTTTGCCCATCTTGCGGATGCGGGCTACTTCATTCACATCCTTGGTTTCCATCGCCCGCATGAAGATCGAGTCTTCGCGCGGCTCACCCACAAATTCAATTTCAGGCAGTAACTTCTGCAAGTGAGAAAGCTGCCCAAATACAGTGCTCAAATCGTAATTTCCGTACACACCGATCCGCCCCTTCATCAGACCGACTTCTTCAAACATCAACTGATTACGCAAAGCGCTAGCCAGCAACAGGTCGCCGTTGGCTTTCTTTAAAAGGGCTTCGTAGTCATATTTACTGTACGGAACTAACTTCAATCCGCTTTTAGCGGCTTCATCACGTTCCATATCGTTGTGAAAATAAACGGCTTCCTCGCCGCGTTTTTTGATGACAGTGGCATGGCTGACATGTCCGCCCCCGGTCAAATAATACATGGGCGGGTTATGTTCGGCGTTCCCAAACACAACAATCGCATCCAGACTGCGGGATTTCATGATGGCATCAAGTTCTGATTTCATTTTGGCTCCAAAGAATTGAGTTGTATAAATTCACGAGCGATCTCTTCGTTCTCGAATTCCAAACGCACAATTTTTTTCTCACGTAGAAGTTTTGCTGATATGCCGATCAACTCATCAGTATCAGCGAACATTCCAAAGATGGTCAGCGGGCGGCGGGTAAGCAATTTCCCATAAAAAGGCACAGACAGCGATTTGACGATAAATTCAACTATCGTTCCAACGATGACGCCAGCAACCAAACCAGCAAAGCCGCCCAAGACAAAAGGAAAACCAATAGTCTGTGGCGTTGTGCCTTCAGGGGCAAGCAGTGTCACCGGGATAAAAACGATCACGCCAATAATAAAACCAGCAATCAAAAAGGGAATCAAGGTCACCTTGGCAACGCTGCGCTCCTTGTCCGCGCAGGTCTTGCACATTGGCACTGACAATTGCAACGTCACAGGCTGGTTACGTTGCTGCACACCCATATGCAAGGTGATTCCCAAATTCTCGTGCTTTGGCTTACCGCAATTCACGCACCGCTCAGGGAGTTTGAGCATGGGTGGTTTCTTCAGGTCATGGATGGGAATATTAATGATCATATTTCAACATCCTTCTCGCGAAAATTCGCGTCAACCTTTTTTCAATAAATTCTTCAGCCCTACCAACAATGCGCCTTCCTGTTCAGGGAGGACTGTACGCGGGTCAAGCAAAACTCTGTCAGCCTCCGTGCGGGCAATAATGGGAGGATTGTTCGTGCGCAAAGCACGCAAAAATTTCTCAGTAGAGTTTACCTGAAGCGACAGCAGAAATGTCGGCATGGATTCACCCGGAAGAGAACCGCCCCCCACAGTAGACTCACCTTCCACTATCTGGCCTTGACCCAACTCTGCAGCCCACGCCTCTGCCCGACCCTTGATCTGCTTCAACGTCAGGGACATCATCTTCACGATAGGCACTTCCCGCTCCGCTTCGTCTTTGAGGTAATGCAGCAACGTGGCAGATAACCCCGCAAGGCAAGCCTTGTCTGCGCGGACAACTCTCGCGAGGGGATGTTTTTTGATCTTCGCGATCAAGTCCGCTTTACCGATGATGATCCCAGCCTGCGGACCGCCAAGCAATTTGTCGCCAGAGAAGCAAATGATATCCACGCCTGCCCGCATGGACTCTTGCACCGTAGGCTCGTGAGCGAGTCCATACTTTGCGGTATCGTACAACGCGCCTGAGCCAAGATCGTCAACTACGGGAACACCGGCAGCGTGCGCGGCTTCGACAATATCTTTGAGTTCAGGCTCTTCGGTAAAGCCAACCAATTTGAAATTGGAGCGATGCACGCGCATCATGAGCGCCGTGGGCTCTTCAGCAGCAGATTTGTAATCGAATAAGCGGACTTTGTTGGTGGTGCCAACTTCAACAAGTTTTGCGCCCGATTGCTTCATTACATCTGGCACACGGAAGCCGCCGCCAATTTCCACAAGCTGGGAACGGGAGATAATGACTCGTTTCCTGTTTGCCAATGCAGATAAGATGAGCAAAACCGCAGACGCACAATTATTGACCACCAGCGCCGCCTCCGCGCCTGTCAATTTTTGCAAAAGAGACTCAGCGTGAATGAGACGCGAACCGCGCTTGCCCGATTCGATATCGAATTCAAGAGTGGAATAGCCGCGTGAGACAATATCCATGGCGCGGAGGGTGGCATCACTTAATGGCGCGCGTCCCAGGTTTGTGTGGAGGATGACTCCCGAGGCGTTAATGACTGGAAGAAGAGTCGACTTCGTCCACGCGGTTAATTGGGATTCTGTTTGAGCGAGGATCAATTCCGTTGAAGGCAGGTCAGACATCAGCCCGGATCGGAAGCGGGTTCTTGTGTCATCCAAAACAAAACGGATGGCATCCAGGGTCAACGGCCTGCCGAAACGCGCAATGAGGTACGCGGCGGCTTCGGTCTGCAGCATTTGCTCGACAGAGGGCAGGCTACGAAGATTCGTCATCGGCTAAGGGGATGCGGCGGTTTGCTTTTTCACGAATGCGGATGAAATACTCAGCGGCAACCAACCCGCCCGCCAAACCGAGGATGACATACAGTGTAACAAGGCGCCCGAGTTGGAGCCATGCAAGGGTTGCGCCATAAACGCCGACCCAAAGAGATTGACGGATGATGACATTGGCCTCAGCAGGTGGGTTATCAGGAAAGCGTTTGTGCAGGTAAAACACAACGGGCAATGCCGTGCCAGTCAACCCCATGATGATGAAGACAAAGAATGCCCAGCGCGACCAAACAAAAGGCAGTGAAAAATATAAAACGGAGGCCATCCCGCCCCAGCCAAGCAGTATCAATGTAATGGCGGACGGAAAATAGGATTTGAAAGTTATTTGTTTCGAGTCCATTGAGTGAATTATACCCGCTGTGAGAAAGGAAGATTCACCAGCTCACCCAAATGGTACGAAGGTATCTTGTTTACGAAAGGGGATGCCAAAGCATGGAAAGTAAAATCGCGAGAATGATCAGGGCTGCGCCAATAGCCGCAAAGATAACGCTGATCTCCGTCGTTTCGGTGATGGTCATCAACTGCACGGGGAGATTACGGAATACATCCTGTAACTCGCCTGTGCTGGATGCAGCGAAATATGCGCCGCCTGTCATGTTGGCGACTTGCTTCAAGGTCTCTTCGTCAATCCCCCGGCGGAAGCCTCCGCCTCCTCCCCCGCCGCCAAAGAAGAATTGACTAAAATCATTTGGCCCACCCTGAAAGCCGCCGCAATTCATGGGCGAGTCATTTTGGTCCGTGCCAAAGCCGATGGTGTAAACGCGGACTCCACGGGTTTTGGCAAATTCAGCCGCGAAGAGCGGTTCGGGACCCACGGTATTGACTCCGTCTGTCAGCAGGACAACCATATACGGAGCGTACTCGCCTTCGGGCAAGGGCTCGGGCTCCACACCTGAGAAGGGACTTGGGATGCTATCGTCTATTTCTGAAAGCGCTTCAAGAGAAGTGAGCAAGCCGGAACCAATGGCTGTCCTGCGCGCAGTAGTCAGATTTTGAATCGCGGTTTCCAACAAACGTCTATCCGTTGTGGGTTCCTGAACTACAACAGCATAGCCTGCAAATGCGACCACGCCGATTTGCACATTGGCTTCCTGAGCTTCAATAAAATCCAGCGCGGCGGATTTGGCTGCTTCCAGACGGTTGGGTTGAATATCCGTAGAACACATACTCCTGGAAACATCGATCGAAAGGATGACGGTGGCATTCGCGGCGGGCAGCGTGACAGTTGTGACAGGGCGTCCCATGGCAAGTACAAGGCTGGACATGGCAAGCAGAAACAACACAAATGGAAGATGCCGCCGTACTTGCGATTGTTTTCCAACAGCTTCACGCACAAGGGACAGGCTTGAAAAACGCACAGAAAAAGGCCGCCTGCGGCGCAAAACGAAAATATAAACAAGCACCAGCAAGGGTATCAGTGCCAGTCCGTAAAGGAATCCGGGCCAGAGCAATTCCATCTCAACCTCCGATGCCAGTAACAATATTACGGCACATGACTAAACCACAGCAGGGAGATCATCCCTGCGACCAATAAAATGAGAATGCTCGCACCCGCAAAAATGGCGGTGACTTCCGTTTGCTCCTCAACAACTACCAATTGCGGATCAATATTTTCGTAGATGGTTTGCAGGTCTTCTTCCGTTTGGGCGTTGTAATAATTGCCATCCGTGATCTCGGCAATTTGTTGAAGAGTAGCTTCGTCCAATTGCGTGAAGACAGAAAAACCGTTGACTTCAAGCTGAACCCCTGTACTGCTGCCAATCCCAATCGTGTGAATACGGACTCCGCGGTCTGCGGCGAATTGGGCGGCTTCCAGCGGATCGGGATTCATA
>JAEURE010000081.1 GCA_016789485.1 Anaerolineales bacterium
TGGATGTTTCGATGCTGGACTTGAAACGCTTTGAAGAAGGAAGATTAATTCAAGAGTACAATGTAGTTTAATATGACATCAGCAGAGATCATCACAATTGGAACGGAAATTTTACTTGGTGAAATCGTAGACACCAACACACGCTACATCGCGCGCACCTTGCGTAGCATGGGCGTGGATTTATATCGCACCATCACCATTGGTGACAACGTGGAACGCATCGCAGATGCAATTCGCGCTTCCATGGAACGGGCGGATATCGTCATCAGCACAGGCGGGTTGGGTCCAACCATTGATGATCCCACGCGTGAGGCGGTTGCAAAGGCAATTGGTGTCGAAACGGAATTTCGCGAAGACCTTTGGGAGCAAGTCGTTGAAACTATCGCTCGTTACGGGCGCAAGCCTTCCGAGAATCAAAAGCGGCAGGCGTATGTTCCCAAGGGTGCGCTCGGGTTGAAAAATCCGGTCGGCACAGCGCCTTGTTTTATTGTTGAAACGCCGCGCAACGCGGTCATCTCCCTGCCAGGCGTTCCGCAGGAAATGGAGCACGTCCTGCACGAGTCGGTCATTCCGTATTTGCAAAAAAGATTCAAACTCGATGAGATTATCAAAGTCCGCGTGCTGCATTGCTCAGGTCTCGGCGAAGGCATGATCGACGAAAAGATCGCAGACCTTGAAACGCTCCGCAATCCAACCGTCGGCCTCGCGGCGCACACGGGTGTTGTAGATGTGCGTATCGCCGCAAAAGCCAAAAGCGAATCCGAAGCGAATGAAATGATCGCAAAGGTCGAAGCCGATGTGCGCGAACGGCTTGGCACCATCGTCTTCGGCGCGGATGAAGATACACTGGAAGGAGTTGTGCTGGATATGATCGCGGCTCGCGGCATGACTCTGACCGCCATAGAAAGCGGACTCGATGGGCTGTTAACGCGCAAAATGCCGCACACCGCCTCTCTTCCGAATTTGACAGCTGATACACTTATGCAAGCATTACGCTCCGCCCGAGACTCTTCAAACGCAAATATTGCCCTCGGTGTAACCATCTTCCCGGAAGAGCGCGCCGCAGAGATGGCAATGATCACACCCAAAGGCGAGAAGACTCATCACATCACTTATGGTGGACCTCCGCGCAGCCTTCCACGCTGGAGTATGAACCTGGCATTGAACTGGCTCCGCACCACACTGGAAGGGATGGAATAATGCCCGCACCAAAACGACGCAAAGAATCACCCTGGGTTACTCTTGCATGGACATTGAACATCGTCGGTCTGGGTGCAATTGCGCTAGTGTTGGTTGCATATTTGGCATTACAACCCGTCCTTGCCGCGCCACAAGCGCAGCAGCCAGTTTACACAGCTACACTTCCCGCAACATACACACCCAATCCGCTCACACTGTACCTGCCCACCGTCACACCGAATCCGCGCTCTACAATGATCGTCGTAAATACCCCGACGCCATTTGTGCTGGATATCTCCAGTTTATATGGGAACGCCCGTGTCGCCACCATTGGATATTCCGTCTCAGGCCGCCCGATAGAAGTCTACACTTTTGGGCAAGGCGAAAAAGAAAAAATGATCGTGGCAGGCATTCACGGCGGCTACGAGTGGAACACTATCGCATTAGCGGATGAATTGATCAAATACATTTATGAAAATCCCGATGTCATTCCAGACGATGTAACGTTATACATCTTGCGCAACCTCAACCCTGATGGCGATGCCCGCGACCACGGCATTGACGGACGTGTCAACGACCACGGCGTGGATTTGAATCGCAACTTCCCCACTAACTGGGCTGCGGACTGGGATCGCACGGGCTGTTGGGCTTATGGTCCCACCACGGGCGGCACAGGTCCTGGCTCTGAACCCGAGACTCGTGCACTGATGTACTTTCTACAATCGCATAATGTGGAAACGCTCATCAGTTACCATAGTGCCGCGCTCGGCGTTTTCCCTGGCGGCGAACCATGGGAAAAACACTCAATAGAATTTGCAAAGGCGCTCGGCAAAGCCACAGGCTATCCCTTCCCGCCAATTGACACAGGCTGCGTCTTTACAGGCACTCTGGCTGATTACGCCGTCGAGCTTGGCGCCGTCTCGGTAGATATGGAGTTGTCCACGCACAAAAATACAGACTTCAGGCAAAACCTAAGAGCTTTGGAAGTTTTGCTACATTGGGAAAAATAACTCTACTAAACAAGGAGACTGAATGACACAAAAAGCTGACACACTTTTCACCAACGCCATCGTCCTCACCATGGATGGCAAATTAAACCAATATGACCCTGGAGCAGTAGTCGTGAAAGGGGATTCGATCATTGCCGTTGGTCCCGAAGCGGAAATAACAAAAGAATATTCAGCCGATGAAGTTATCGATTGTGGCGGCAAGGTATTAATGCCGGGCTTGGTCAACGCGCACACACACGTGCCCATGACACTCCTGCGCGGCCTTGCCGATGATTTGAGACTCGATGTCTGGCTGATGGGCTACATGCTGCCCGTGGAACGTGAATTTGTTTCTCCCGAATTTGTCCGCCTCGGTACGTTACTTGCTTGCGCCGAACAGATCCGCAGCGGCGTAACCACGTTCAACGACATGTACTTCTTTGAAGATGACATCGCCCAAGCCACGGCAGATGCAGGCATGCGCGCGGTCTGTGGACAATCCATCATGAAATATCCCGCACCCGATGCAGCCGCCTTTGAAGACTCGCTTGCCTACGCTCGCGAATTCATCAAAAAATGGAAGGGTCACCCGCTCATCGTCCCCGCGATTGCGCCGCACGCGCCGTATTCCACAACGCCTGAGATTCTGCGAACTTGCGCTGACATTGCAAAAGAATTTGATGTACCCTTGCATATTCATATTTCTGAAACTGCCTTTGAAGTGGAAACCATGCGCAACGAGCAAGAGATGCCTGTCGTTCCATATGTAAAGAAGCAAGGCATCCTTGAAGCCAAGGTCATCGCTGCACATTGCGTACACATTGACGTTGGCGAGATCAAGACCTTGAAGCACGCAAATGCTGGCGTTTCTCACAACCCATCATCCAACCTCAAACTTGCCTCGGGATTTGCACCCGTGCAAAAAATGCTTGAAAATGGACTCAACGTGGGCATTGGTACAGACGGCCCTGCTTCCAACAATGACCTCGACATGTTCGAGGAAGTGCGCCTCGCCTCATTCGTCGCAAAGGCATCATCCAACGACCCAACAGTTGTCCCCGCTGCGACAGCCCTCCTCATGGCTACCCGCATGGGAGCACAGGCGCTTCACATCGGACATTTGACAGGGTCGCTGGAACCCGGCAAACGCGCAGACCTGATCCTTGTGGATACCTCCCCTGTCCACAACTCCCCCCGCTTCCGCCGTGACCCTCAAAATGCGTATGCTCAATTGGTATTCGCTTCCAAGTCTACAGATGTGACGGATGTAATGGTCAACGGGAAATGGCTCATGCGCGCCCATGAATTGCTCACTTTGAATGAAAAGGAATTGCTGGATCAGGCACGCGTATTGGCGCAAAAGATCGATGCCTTCCTGATCGCACGCGAACAGTCTGTGCTTTCGAAGTTGATCGCGCTTGGCGGCTCGATGGAACAGGAATCGTTCGAGGTGCAGGTAAAGGTCAAAGTAACAGAACCAGACCTGCTCATCCAAAAAATGAAGCGACCCGAGATCGAGATCACTGCGTACAAACATTATCATCAATACGATGATTATTTCCTCTTCGAAGATCCATCCCAGGGACGGCTGCGCTTCCGCGAAGATAATCTCATCAACGAAAAAGGTGATGTGGAAAATGTCCGCTCACGCCTGACCCTGCTCGGGCAGAAGCGCGAAGGAGAGATCGGGCACGATGTGTTGCTTTCCCGCAGCCGCTTCCTCGCGCCAGCCGTGCATACTTCGCGCTTTTATCGTGAATACTTCAAACCGAAACAGGAAATTTCTGTTGAAAAGAATCGCCTGCGCTGGCATATCCGTTACAAGAACACAGAGTTCTTTATCAATCTTGATGAAGTAAAGGAACCGCAAATGGGAACCTTCCTTGAGATCAAGAGCCGAACGTGGAGCCGCAAGGATGCCGACCTTAAAGCTGAATTGGCAAGCGAGTTGTTGACCCTGCTGGGTGTAGGAGATGCCGAAGCTGTGACGCAGGATTTGATCGAAATATTGACGTCAAAATAATCACATCATGCTCATTCGAGGGCTATCCCTCGAATGAGCTTTTATCAATATGGATACATTAAAGAAACCACTCGCCATACTCTGTTCGATCTTCTTCGTGGTCACAGCCGTGATCGCTCTCTTCCTTTTTAATTTTGACCGAAGAGCTTTTACAGCGGAGACCTATCAAAAAGCCTTTGCCCGCAACGATTTTTATAACCAGATTCCCGGGCTGATGGCAGATGCAATGACATCTTCCAATGCAGACCAAAGCCAGTTCCCTGTTGTGATGCGCGGCATGGGCAGAGAAGCATGGGAAGCTTTCTTTCGCAGCCTGCTACCGCCAGATGTGTTGAAGGCAATGGGTGATGAAGTGTTGAATTCCACCTTTGCGTACCTCAACATGAAAACGGATTCGGCGCAGCTTAATCTCGCCCCATTGAAAGCAAGCCTGACAAGCGATACGGGCGCGCAGGCAGTCCTTTCACTTCTTGGAACGCTGCCTGATTGCACCTTCGCACAAATCGCCCAAATGACCATCAACCTGCTTTCAGGCGGACAAATCGAATTTTGCAATCCGCCTGCCGAGCTATATCCTGCGTTGACGCCGATCATACAAGGTCAATTGCAATTTACGGCAGCAGCCATTCCAGACCAAGTCACTATTATCAGTGCGCCATCGCAAAATGATCCGCGCCAAAGACTGCTCGATATACGTTTCTTCATGCGCCTCAGCCCAATGTTGCCGCTGGCCTTCCTGCTTGGATTAACGCTCTTCGCCGTTAGATCGCTCAAGAGTTGGCTGACGTGGTGGGGAATCCCGTTTTTCATCACTGGCTCTCTTGCATTCGTGATGAGCTTGATCGGAGCGCCTGTATTTGGCGCCGTATTCCAGCGCATACTTGTCAACCGAATGGCCATCTACCTCCCCCCCATTTTACTGAACTACGGCAGCGACCTCGCAGCTGCGATGGTACAGGCATTGTTCACGCCAATTCTATGGCAGGGATTGCTGATTGCAGTGCTTGGACTGGGAATGGCTGTCACAGGGTATTTCGTGAAAGAGAATACATACCTAACATCTTGAGATTTATTTTCGCCTTATCTTAACCACTTGACAAATAGACATTTATCTATATAATATCAAATAGAAAGTTGTCAATATGAAATTTAACCCTGTCCTCTTTGCCAAAGCCATTTCGGATGAAACCCGCCAGAAGATCATGAACATTTGCTGCTGCGAGTCACTTTCCGTGAATGAGATCGTGGAAAAGTTGGATGTCTCCCAGCCTACCGTTTCGCATCACCTCGCCATTCTGCGCGAGGCTGATCTTGTTACCATCCGCGAAGAAGGCAAGCAGACTTTCTACACCCTCAACCAGGAACGCGTTGCCTATTGCTGCGGCCAGCTCATGGTCAAATTTGCGCCAGAGTCTGTTGCAACTGAGAACCTGTTGAAAACCATCAAGGCCTGATCGGGACGCGTCTTCAGCTGGGACGCATCCCGTTTTTTTGGCAAGTATCATAGACAAACTTCTATATGAAAGGAGTAACCCCATGACCGAACTTCCTGTCATCAACAACGATTGTTGCGAAGAAGAATGCTGCGGCGGCAATTGCGATCCTGGTTGTTGCTAAGCAAGTACGATCTCTGTTCATCGCAAGATGGGCAGAGCGAATTTATCGGAAAAATTTTTTAATCTAATCTATAGACAATCATCTATATAATATAAAAGGAGAAATACGATGACACAATCCCCAACCCCCATCCATGAGACTGTTCGCGAGCATTATGCCGAGCGGATCAAGAGCAGCGCCTCTTGCTGCGGATCTGACAACTGCTGCAGTCCCGAAAGCACTCTCTACCCTGCTGACCTTCTCACCACCGTCCCAAGCGATGTAGCCAGCACCAGCTACGGCTGCGGCGACCCGATCACACTCGCATCTTTGAAACCTGGTCAAACCGTCCTTGACCTCGGCTCAGGCGCAGGACTCGACTGCTTGTTGGCTGCCCAGAAAGTCGGTCCCGAAGGACGCGTGATCGGCGTGGACATGACTCCAGAAATGATCGAGCGTGCGCAGGCGAATGCGAAGCGGGTCAACGCCACAAATGTCGAATTCCGTCAGGGTTATCTCGAAGACCTTCCCGTTGACAGCAGCACCGTGGACGTGATCATCTCCAACTGCGTGATCAACCTCTCGCCTGACAAGGAAAAGGTGTTCAACGAAGCCTTCCGTGTGCTTGCGCCTGGCGGCAAACTCGCCGTCTCTGATATTGTGACAGATGGTGAACTGCCCGAAGCCGTGCGAAACAGCCTGAGTGCGTGGGCTGGCTGCGTGGCTGGCGCTGTCGAAGCGAAGGAATACATCGCAATGATGGAAGCCGTCGGCTTCACCGATATTTCCATCAAACCTGTTTTCTTCGACAAGCAGACTGTGGATAGCGCGTTGAATGATATGAAACTGGACGTGAGCGAATATCCGCGCGACGCTGTGTACAAAGCGGTGTACAGCGCGAAGATCACGGCTTACAAGCCTGCATAATTTCGGTCAAACTCATTGAGGCTGTATTGTTCGATACAGCCTCAGTGGACATGCCCTCATCTGGCATATTTTTTTGAAAACTTACATAGACAAACGTCTATATAAAGGAAATAAAATGAACATCGTTGAGATCTTTCAATTTGCACTTGGCAAAGCAACCCAAACCTTCCTCGAACTCTGGCCGCTGCTCCTGTTGAGCGTTTTCATAAGTGTTGCACTCAAACTTTATGTTGACGAAGATCGCGTTGCAAATTTTTTGAAACGCAACCAACGCAACAGCGTGGCAATGTCCACTGCGCTTGCGGTTGGCACGCCATTCTGTTCATGTGGCACAACCGCCGTTGTTCTCGGAATGATGGCCTCCACCATTCCGTGGGCACCCATTGTGGCTTTCCTTGTTGCCTCGCCGCTCACCTCTCCACAGGAAATGATCTACAGCGCAGGGCTCTTCGGCTGGCCCTTCGCCATCGTCTTCATGCTCGCTTCGATCCTGCTTGGGTTGGCTGGTGGTGCCATTGCAGGATTTGCCGAATCACGCGGCTGGCTGATAAATCAATCCCGCTTCAAACCCAAGCCTGAAACTGCTCTGCCAATGCTGCAGCTTGTTCCCACCCCAGGCAAACCACAAGTCACCCCCAAAATATTTGGCAGGGAATTGTTCGATGTGACCTGGAAACTGGTTCTGATGTTCTTCGGCTTTTCATTTATCGGCTACTTCCTCAATGGCATCATCCCGCAGGATTGGATCAAATCTGCATTTGGTTCGGGCAACGCATTCAGCATTCCCCTCGCTGCGATCCTTGGCATCCCGTTCTACCTCAACACAGAAGCATCCCTGCCGCTCGTCCGCACTTTCATTGACTCAGGCATGAGTCACGGCGCCGCGCTCGCTTTTCTCATCACAGGTGCAGGCACATCCATCGGCGCAATAGCAGGCGCTCTTACGATCGCCCGTTGGCGTGTGATCGGGATCGTGCTTGGCACGCTTGTCGTTGGAGCGATCTTTCTTGGCTCGGCATATGACCTGCTGAATCCCATCCTGATGTAGGATCCTCATTCCATTTTCAATTTCAACGTGGACGGAAAATTTCCGTCCACGTTGTTTTTAATAAGCACATGATATCCAGCATCTTGACAGTGCAAAGTTTAGGGTGTAAAAACAAACCGACTAGTCGGTTTTTATTCTTAAGAGGCAAAATGCAGCAGCGAAGTGAAGAAACACGGTCAAAGATCATTGAATCGGCCATCAAGTTATTTTCCACACGCGGGTTCAACGCCGCAAGCGTGGATGATATTTGCAAAGAAGCAGGCATCAGCAAGGGCGCGTTCTATCATCACTTTGAAAGCAAGCAGGCGCTTTTCCTTGCCTTGCTGGATGGCTGGCTGGAAACCATTGATACCGCCATTGAGGCTACAAAAGATAAAACTGTTCCTGAAACATTCGCGCAAATTACAGAGGCATTCCCCTACATCTTTGCGACCGCAGGAGAAAACCTGCCGATGTTCCTTGAATTTTGGCTGCAAGCCAGCCGCGATAACAAGATCTGGCAGGCCAGCATTATTCCCTACCGCCGCTATCACAAGCACTTCACCTCGCTCATCAAAAAAGGTGTGGATGAAGGTTCCTTCATAGAAGTTGACCCAGAGCTGACCGCGCGCATGATCGTCTCGATGGCAATGGGATTGCTGCTGCAAAGTCTGCTTGACCCGAAAGGCGCAAAATGGGAAAAGACCGCACGCGAGATCACAACGATGATGATGGATACTCTTCTTCTCAAAAGTGAGGCTCAATAAATGTGGCTTGTAACAGGCGCAACGGGACATATTGGAAATGTCCTTGTACAAAAACTATTGGAACGCGGCGAAAAAGTCAGAGCGTTGATTCTGCCGGGCGAAAGCCGCGAATCAATTTCGAGATTAAGAGTCGAAGCGTTCGAGGGTGACATCCTCAACATGGATTCGGTATTCGAGTCCATGCAGGGCATTAAAGGCATCTTCCATTTGGCGGGAGTTATTTCGATTATGCCGGGGTCAAACTCATTTGTGCAAAAAGTAAATGTGGAAGGTACGAAAAATATTCTACGCGCTGCCAGCAAAAAGAAAATCAAAAAGCTGATTTACACGTCGTCCATTCATGCAATTCAACGCGTGGAGGATGGAGTGATCGACGAGAATGTTCCATATGATATGAACAATCCCTATGGCGCGTATGACCGTTCGAAGGCAGAGGCGACCCTGGAAGTATTGGATGCGGCTCGTTCCGGATTGGAAGCTGTTGTGACCTGCCCCACCGGCGTGATCGGCCCATATGATTTTCGCGGATCGATGATGGGCGCGGTCATCCATGATGCGGCAGTTGCGAAACCGACCCTGTATGTGGATGGCGCGTATGATTTCGTGGATGTGCGCGACGTGGCCGATGGGCTGATCGCTGCTGCAGAGCATGGCAAGCGCGGCGAGAGTTATATTTTGTCGGGACAAAAGATCACAGTGCGTTACTTGCTTGAAACAGTGCGTGAAATTACGGGGAAGCATTTCTTTCAGATGAAAATTCCTTTTGACCTCGCGAAGTTTGCGGCAAAATTCACGCCCGCTTATTATCGCTTTGCAAATGAAACGCCGCGATTTACGCCATATTCACTGGAGGTACTGCGAAGCAATTCAAATATCAGCCACGCAAAAGCGACTCGCGAACTGGGGTATGCACCGCGACCGATCTTCGAAAGCATTCGCGATGCAGTGAAGTGGTTTTTGGAAAAGAAAAAATAATCTCGCTGGTCGCAATACGCCTTTCGCGAAGTACGCTCAAGGCTACCCGACCACCATAAGCATATAAACCAAAAGGAGAAAACATGAAAATAGTTACAGATAGTG
>JAEURE010000082.1 GCA_016789485.1 Anaerolineales bacterium
TACTTATGATTACAAAGACGGCAAAACAATCAACATCCCTCACGAGTGGCGCGAGAAAATAAAGGCATTTGAAGGTTTGTAGAAAGGAAAACCGTTGAACGGCGTCGGACAGCTTTCACATTCAAGGAAAGCAATGAAGTTTGGCGAGTTGATGGATTATGAAAACAAAAAAACGTTCTCCGCTAAAAGATAGACCTCTTCGCTATGCAGGGCAGTCATTGAATGAACAAATCGAGGACAGACTCCTGGATTTACTATATTGGTTCTTTCTGCCAGCCATGACAATTGTTCTCGTCATCGGTGAGTGGTTTAGATTCCTAAATCCACAACCCGCCCAAAAACCGATTCTTGTCACCTTTGTCGCAATAGTTCTTCTTGGAGTTGGGATATTCAAGATTTTTAAAGGAATAAAGGAAGTTAATAGACTAAAAATGGCAAGGGACGGAGAGAAAATCGTCGCTGAAGAGTTGCAGACACTGCTCAAAGATGGCGCAACCGTATTCCATGATGTTATTGGTAATAAATTCAATATTGACCATGTGATTGTTTCCAAACATGGCATCTTCCTTGTTGAAACCAAAACTTACAGCAAACCCATCAAAAAAGATGCTGTAATTTCATTTGATGAAAATCACTTGTATGTTGATGGCCAAAAGATACAGCGTGGGCCAATTAAACAAGTTAAGGCCTTAGTGAAATGGCTTCAAGATTTACTCCTCCAAACAACGGGTCAAAAATTTCCTATTCACCCAGTAATTCTATTTCCAGGTTGGTATACTGAACAAATAAAAAGAGGGCAAGAGCTTTGGATTCTTAACCCAAAAGCTCTTCCAAAATTCATAGCAAACGAGCCAATCAAGATAAAAGAAACTGATGTTCATTTAATTGCATATCATCTTTCAAGATACATAAGAACGCATGAAGTAAAGTAGGAACCCATGTCCCTCCCAAAAATTGATGAAACATATTTCACCACTTTCCTGGTTGACCTGCTCAACATCCCATCGCCTACTGGATTCGCAGAACCTGCGATTGAGTTTGTAGAGCAGGAACTGTCCAAGTACAAGCAACTAGAATTATCCAGAACCCGCAAAGGCGCTTTGGTCGCCAAATGGGAAGTGGAAAGTGATTTGCCGCCCGTTGCATTGACCGCGCACGTGGATACGCTCGGCGCAGTGGTAAAGGAAATCAAGTCAAATGGAAGATTGAAATTAAGCCGCATAGGTGGAATCCAATGGCCCTCCGTGGAAACCGAAGGCGTTTGGGTCTTCACTGCCAAAGGCGAGAAGATTCGCGGTTCGGTGCTGATCGACACAGCCTCGGGTCACATTTACAGCGGCGCAGGCGGTGATGCGACTCCGCGCAACGATGCGCACATGGAAGTCCGACTGGAGGTGCGAACGACATCAGAAAAAGAAACTCGCGCGCTTGGCATCAACGTCGGCGATTGTGTGGCTTTCGACACACGCACCGAAGTGACGAACGGATTCATCCGCTCGCGATTCCTTGACGACAAGGCTTGTGTGGCAAATCTCGTAGCGGCGATCAAGTCAATTGCCGAATCAGGTCAAAGTCCCGCACGAAGCGTGTACTTCCACATTTCCAATTATGAAGAGGTTGGTCACGGCGCATCCGCAGGAATTCCATCCGAAGTTGCGGAATTGATCTCCGTCGACATGGCTGTTGTAGGCGAAGGACAGGAGTCGGATGAATTCCATGTGACCTTGTGCATCAAGGATAGCGGCGGTCCATACCATGAGGGATTAAATAAAAAACTGCGGGCTATTGCAGAGAAGCACGGCATTCCCTACAAAACGGATGTGTATCCGTTTTATGGTTCGGACGGTGAGGCGTTTTGGCGCGCAGGCGGCGACGTGGCGTTGTCGCTCATCGGCCCCGGCATCGACGCATCTCACAATTACGAACGCGCCCACATGGATGGATTGAATGCCACCACGAACTGGATCATTGCGTATTTGCTTGAATCTTAATCAAACGCTAACGTAATGGATTTAATCATGAAGTTATCTTCATATCAAATAACTCTTTAGGATTTTAAAATGGCTAATGACTCAATCGAAGCAAAGATCGGCTCGCTCGCACCTGACTTCAAACTGCGTGCCACCAATGGACAAGAGATTTCGCTGTCAGATTTTCGCGGCAAGTCGAACGTCATCGTGTTTTTCATCCGTGAGACAACATGTCCACAATGCCGCACGCACGTAGCCCAGCTTGGCAGAATGTACGACCAGTTCCGCGAAGCAGGCGCGGAGATCATCGTCATCCTCGGCGAAGATGTGGATAAATCCCGCGAATATGCGGATGGCATCAAGTTACCCTTCCCCATTCTCTCCGACCCAGACCGCGCTGTGTACCATCTATATGAATTGGAGAAATATTTCCTGCTTTTTCAGCGGACCGCCTCACTGGTTGTGGATAAGGGCGGCATTGTCCGCTATTTGAAACGCACCACCGTTCCGAACGTCTGGCTGCAGGAAAGCCGCGAACTTTACGGTTTCATGCTCAGCCTCGAAGAAGGCATACCAGTTGTATGAATGAAAAAAGTCCCACAAAAGTGTGGGACTTTTTTCATTTGCATTGCTCTGGCAGGATAACCCCGCCCCTACTATACTTGCCGTATGAAACTAGATGCCGCCCTTCCCCCTGTTGCGTTGAAAGATATTCCCGCCATTGCGAAAGCCGCGCAAGAGACAGGCTTCGCTGCGCTGTGGACTCAAGAAACCCAGCATGATCCCTTCCTGCCCTGCACATTGATCGCGGAACATTCCTCCAGCATGGACTTTGGCACAGCTATTGCTGTGTCGTTCTCACGTTCGCCTGCCAACCTTGCCTACACCGCATGGGATTTGGCGGCTCAGTCCGGAGGAAGATTCATTTTGGGATTGGGCACACAGGTCAAGGCGCATATCGAGAGGCGTTTTGGCGTCCCGTGGCCCGAGTCTGTGACGGGAAAACTGCGCGAGCAAATTCAGGTCATTCGCGCGTTTTGGGATACATGGCAGAACGGTACCAAGTTGAATTTCCGCGGCGAGCAATACAAAATCACGTTGATGTCGCCGTTCTTCAACCCCGGCGCGATTGAAAATCCGAACATCCCGATTTACATTGCAGGAGTGAATACGGGGCTTGCAAAACTGGCTGGCGAAATGTGCGAGGGATTCCATGCTCATCCATTTAACAGTCCGCGATATATGAATGAAGTGCTTTTGCCTGCCATTGAAGAAGGCCTGCAAAAGAGCGGACGAAAACGCAGCGACATCAGCATCTCGATGACTCCCTTCATGGCGACCACGCCCGAAGAGGAAGGCTTCGCCCGCATGCAGATCGCATTCTATGCCAGCACGCCTTCCTACAAATCCGTGATGGATTTGCATGGTTGGGGCGAAACGGCTGAAAAACTTTCAGGCTTTGCATCCAAAGGCGAGTGGGCTGAGATGCCCATGCTCATCACAGACGAAATGTTAAATGAGTTCTGTCTGATGACTACGCAGGAAAATCTGGCTGAGGATCTGAAGAAACGCTATGCAGGCATCGCGGATAGGATCACGCTCTACACACCCTTTGTCCCGAAAGAGAAGGATGAGTGGTGGCGAGAGTTGGCGAAGGCGTTTAATTAATTTTTTCGCGAATTTCTGCTAATCATTTCGAAGATTAGCAGATTCAATTTAGAAAATCATCAACATAGAGAGCAAGGAAATTCCATGAACTTCACCGACTACCAAACCAAATCCCGCGCCACTGCAAAATACCCCGCCATTGGGCACGCCGTTATTTATCCCACTTTGGGACTTATCAACGAAGCGGGCGAAGTGGCGGGCAAGATCAAAAAGGTCTTCCGCGACAAAGACGGACAGATCAGCGCCGAAACCCGCGAAGCTCTCAAAGCCGAACTCGGCGATGTGCTCTGGTATCTGGCACAAACCTGCACCGAACTAGACATTTCCCTCGACGAAGTAGCCGAATCCAACTTAACTAAACTTTTGGATAGGCAAGCGCGCGGTAAGATACAGGGAGATGGGGACAACAGGTAGTTATGAGCGGCCAGCCATGAGCAATTCGCTAAAAGCAGCCGCAAAACACAAAAGAACCCGTAAGGAAACTCTAACCTTTTTCCTACACGGACTCCCCCCGCTTTTTGGTAGAATCCCTACCAGGAATTATAGGAGATAACTATGGCTGGTATGGAAAGATTTACACAGCGTGCAAGGCGTGTTCTCAGCCTCGCCCATCAAGAGGCCGAACGCGCTCGCCAAAACAATATCGGAACCGAACACCTGCTGCTTGGTTTAATGGATGAAGAAGGCGGAGTTGCAGGCCGCGTCCTGCGCGAACTTGGCATGACCTCCGAACGCGTGCGCGAAGTCGTTGCGCGCGTTTCAGGCAACTCAGCCAGTTTCGACCCCAATCGCATCGAACTTGCCCCTGAAACTCAACAAGTCCTCGAATTTGCCGTCGACGAAGCCCGTCGCCTCGGCCATCATTACATTGGCACAGAACATATTTTATTGGGATTAGTCCGCGTCGAATCCACTGCGATGGAAGTGCTTCGCCGCCTCGGCGTCACAGCCGACCAGATCCGCCGCCAGACTCGCCGCGTGTTGAATGAATCCGCTTCATCCTCCTCGCCGACACCTGCCGGCCCGCAACCGGCCAAATCCGGCCCTGCTGGGGCCAACCCCAAAACCCCGCTCGTGGATCAACTCGCTTCGGATTTAACATCCAAGGCTGAAGAAAAGAAACTCGACCCGGTCATTGGCCGCCAGATGGAAATCGAACGCGTGATTCAAATTCTCGCGCGCCGCACAAAGAACAATCCCGCCCTCATCGGCGAACCCGGCGTCGGCAAGACCGCCATTGTGGAAGGTCTCGCCCAACGCATCGTCGAAGGGGACGTACCTGCGCCGCTCATGAACAAACGCGTGTTGCAGCTTGACGTGGGGTCCCTCGTCGCTGGCACGATGTATCGTGGTCAGTTCGAGGAAAGACTCAAGAGAATCATTGACGAGTTAAAAACCTCAGGCGCGATTCTGTTCATTGACGAGGTTCATATGCTGGTCGGGGCAGGAGCCGCAGGCTCTTCCGTCGATGCGGCAAATATCCTCAAGCCTGCTTTATCCCGTGGCGAACTTCAAGTCATTGGCGCCACCACATTGGACGAGTACCGCAAGCACATCGAATCGGATGCCGCTCTCGAACGCCGCTTCCAACCCGTTCAAGTGGACGAGCCTTCTGAAGAGGAAACCATCGCGATCCTTAAGGGCATTCGCGGCGCGTACGAAGAACATCATCACCTGGTGATCTCTGACGAAGCGCTCGAAGCTGCCGCACATTTATCATCCCGCTATGTTACTGAAAGATTTTTACCTGACAAAGCCATTGATCTAATTGATGAATCATCGTCCCGCGTGCGCATGTATAAAAGCCCCGCAGCCAAACACGCCAAGGATTTGTTCGGCCAGTTGCGCGCCGCGCGCCAGAACCGCACGCTCGCTCAGGAAGAAGGCAACAACGAAGATGTGAAGGAATGGGAAGAGCGCGAGTTCGACCTCAACCAGCAGATCGAACGTCTGCGCACTGGTTGGGATCGCGCCAACAGCCCCGTTGTTTCTGCCGAAGATATTGCCGAAGTCGTCTCCATGTGGACAGGTGTGCCGCTGATGCAATTGGCGGAAGCCGAATCACAGCGTTTGCTCAAAATGGAAGATGAACTCCGCAAGGGCATCATCGGTCAGGAAGATGCGATCATCGCCATCTCCCGCGCCGTGCGCCGCGCCCGCGCAGGTTTGAAAGACCCCAAACGCCCGATCGGCTCCTTTATGTTCCTCGGACCCACAGGCGTTGGAAAAACTCAATTGACCAAAACCCTCGCCAAGTTCATGTTTGGCAGCGAAGATGCCGCCATTCAATTGGACATGTCCGAGTTCATGGAACGTCACACGGCTGCCCGTTTGGTGGGTGCCCCTCCCGGATACGTCGGCTACGAAGATGCGGGTCAGCTCACCGAAGCCCTGCGCCGCAGACCATACTCCATTGTCGTCTTCGATGAGATCGAAAAAGCTCATCCCGAAGTCCACAACATGCTGCTGCAGATCATGGAAGAAGGTCACCTCAGCGATGCGAAGGGCCGCAAGGTCGATTTCCGCAACGCCATCATCGTGATGACCTCCAACATCGGCGCGGATGTGATCAAGAAGCAAACCTCCCTCGGTTTCGCGTTGAAGCGAGATGAAGTCACCGAGGAAAGACTCTCCTACGAAGATATGCGCAAGAAGTTAAACGAATCGCTCAAGCGCGCCTTCCGCCCCGAGTTCATCAACCGCATGGATTCCGTGGTCATCTTCCGCTCACTGAACAAGGAAGACATCCAGAAGATCGTCTCTCTGGAAATTTCCAAAGTTGCTGAACGCCTCAAGGACCATAACCTTGTGCTGACTGCATCAACGGAAGCATTATCCTCGCTCGCAGAACAAGGCTATGACGCTGAGTTTGGCGCACGTCCGTTACGCCGCGTGATTCAGCAAAAAGTGGAAGATCCTCTATCTGACAAGATGCTTTCGGGCGACTTCGTCAATGGAGACTCCGTTGAAGTAAATGTCAACGATGACGGCGAAGTCACACTGGAAAAAATTCAAAATCCAGCCGTTGTAGCTGAACCAAGTTTATAGGAAAACAATGAGACCCTAAAGGTTTCCCCGTACGGGGAAACCTTTAGGGTCTATACACAAATGAACAAGCAAGAACTCCTCAAGCAAGCTGACTACAACTACCAACGCGGCAATCGTGAGTTGGCGAAAAAATATCTTTCCGATCTTCTCGCTGCATATCCCCGGGAAGAGTCCGCATGGATTCTGCTCGCAAAAGTGGAAGCAGTAAAAGAGCGAAAAATCGAATGCTACAAACACGCTCTTAAGATCAATCCTGGTAATAACGAAACCCGCATCGCACTGACCCGCATCGACTCAACCAGCCCAACATTGCCGCGTGACGGCAGGCTGACCATCACGCCGCTGCAGTCATCGAAACCTTATAAAGTGACACTGCGCGCAATCCTTGGAATTGCAGTCGTCTTATTCGTCTTTGGAACAACCACACTGGTAGTTGCGCGAAACAACCCCGAATCAAAAGTTGCAAAATTATTCATCAATGCCACACCCACAATGTACGGGAATGTTTCCATTGGAAGCGACATTGCGCCTGACACACGCGCAGAGATTGGCATGAAATATCCGCAATACGCGCCGCTTGTAGATGCGTTGATCATGCTTGCCATGGAAAACTCCAGCGCGGGCATGGAAGGCGCCCCTGAGCGCCCCGGCGCCGAGATCATCACCTCGGATGTAAAAGCCTTGGAAGCAAAGACCCTGCTGGCGAACGCAATTCCCCAGCCAGGTTCCTTGTCATCTGCGACGATCACCGAACAGCAGATCACTTCCTGGCTTGCCATGGAAATGGAGAACAGCGCCGACCTGCCTTTGAGCGATGTTCAAGTTTATTTGCGCGGCGGGCAAATCCAGATCTGGGGAATGGTGAATGGCAGTACTGGTTCCACCTCGGCACTGCTTGACGGGACGATCAGTATTGATGGAAATGCACAGCCCGTTTTTACCCTCGAGTCCATGCAAATTGGGCAGCAAAAAGTACCGGATATCCTGCTCTCGCAGGCTGAAAACTGGCTGAACCAAATCCTGGCAGAAAAGATCAACTCCGAAATTCCCGGTCTGCGGCTGATGAATATTAACGTAACCAATGGACTGATCACAGTTTCGGGAATGAGATAGGAATCAAAAAGACCGCCCAAATTGGGCGGTCTTTTTGATTTAACTGTAATACTTTCTTAATATATTTTACGGTACACATGTTGTCCATATGATGTTGAAACCAGATTTTAATGAAGGAGACCTGAAATGAAGACCTATCTCAAACCAACCGATCAAGAATTACGTCGACGGCTTTCCCCGGAGCAATATCAAGTCACACAAAATGCAGGGACAGAGCCGCCTTTTCAGAACGAATTTTGGGATCACAAACAGGAAGGCATCTACGTTGACATCGTCTCTGGAGAGCCGCTGTTCAGCTCCCTGGAGAAGTTCGATTCGGGCTGCGGCTGGCCCAGTTTTACAGAACCATTAAACTCGGAAAACATCACGACGCATACCGACGCCAAGTTCTTTATGGTGCGGATGGAGGTTCGTTCCAAACACGGCGACTCACATCTGGGGCATGTTTTTGACGATGGCCCCGCCCCCACAGGCTTGCGCTATTGCATCAACTCCGCAGCACTGCGTTTCATTCCAGTGGAAGAATTGGAAAAAGAAGGCTATGGCGAGTATTTAAAGCTATTCAAAACGGATATCCAAAAGAATAAATAAAGAAGGAGATTTTTTATGAACACAAATTATGAAACCATCACACTGGCCGGGGGATGTTTCTGGTGTCTCGAAGCTGTTTTTGACGAGATGAAAGGCGTGCTCTCTGTGGACTCTGGCTACGCCAACGGGCACGTTGCCAATCCCACCTATCAGGCTGTCTGCACGGGAATGACCGGTCATGCTGAGGTTGCCCAGATCAAGTTTGATCCATCCATCATCTCATTCCGCGACATTCTGAATGTCTTCTTCGCCATCCACGACCCCACCACTCTCAACCGTCAGGGCGCGGACGTTGGTTCACAATACCGTTCGGGTATCTACTACCACACGGCTGAGCAAAAAGAGGTTGCCGAAAAACTAATCAGCGAGTTGAATGCTCAGAAGATCTGGAACAGCCCCATTGTTACGGAGGTAGAGGCGCTCAAGGATTTCTATATCGCTGAAGATTATCATCAGGAATACTTCGTGCGGAATCAAAATCAGCCTTATTGTCAGGCGGTGGTTGCCCCAAAGGTTGCCAAATTCCGAAAGCATTATCTGGAGTTGTTGAAGAAGCAGCCTGCCTGATCGTTCTACTTTCCGACAGTCTTGCGGAATAATTCAATGGTCAGGCTTTCTGTCTTTGTAGTTGCCCAATGACCCACACCCGGCAAGACATAATATTCAACATCCACCCCGCTTCGCTGAAGGTTGCTGACGAGCATTTCATTTACCTGAATCGATTCGGGGTTATCCATACTTCCGATCACAACCAACACGGGTACATTGGGTTGAAAGCCAGACATGTAATATCCTGTGGATAGGATCGCCAGCCCGCTGACTGAGTTGGGGTAGTGGGCCGCAAAGCCTTGCATAAAGTATGCCCCGGCAGAAAACCCAGCGATGAACATGCGCGAACTGACATGATACTCACTCTGCACGGCATTGACCGCAGCCCAAATGGTTCGTTCGCCCACATCCTGATAATATCCTCCAGCATCGCCGGGGATGGTTGGGCAAAGCAGAATGTAGCCTTCTTTTTCGGCATATGACTGCCATAGATCCCAACAATGCAGGCCGGAGCCGCCTGAACCATGAATCCCGATAAACAAAGGATAGACCCGGTCTCCGGTATAACTCTTTGGCACATAAAGATAATATTCCACGGGTTGGGTATGACGATATGGAGTTGGATCAATGGGCTGGGAAAGAACC
>JAEURE010000083.1 GCA_016789485.1 Anaerolineales bacterium
TTCGGAGGCGTAAATCTGTTTGCCGTTCAAAAACGCGCCTTTGCCGCGCTCAGCTGCGAACATTTCGTCGAGCAGCGGGTCGTAGACTGCGCCAAGTGTGACAACACCTTTCACTGCATACGCGATGGAGACACAAAAGACGGGGATGTGGTGGGCGTAATTGACTGTTCCGTCCAATGGGTCGATGTACCAGATTCCGTCGTTGTCTCCAATTGTCTCGCCGCTTTCTTCCGCGAGAATATGGCTGTCGGGAAATTGGGATTGAATCTCGCCGATTAAAAATGATTCAGAGGCGTGGTCTATTTCGGTAACAAGATCAATTGTCCCTTTGTAATGAACCGTGTGTTCTTTGCTGTATCCGTCTCGCAGAATGGTTCCTGCTCCGCGGGCGAGTCGTTCCAGATCGTTTCGAGTTGGTTTCATGAATGTCCATTCCAAATACGGCGTCCCAGTGCAGAGAGGGCAAACTCCACAGCGAGGGACGCGGTTTGATTTTGCACATCAAGGATCGGGTTGACTTCGACCAGATCCATGCCGATCAATTTTCCGGTTTCAGCGATCATCTCACAAGCGAGATGTGCTTCACGTTGGGTCAAGCCTGCGGGAACGGGCGTTCCAACGCCGGGGGCATGCCGTGGATCAAGCGCGTCAAGATCAAGGGAAAGATAGATGCCGTCCACATCACGGCTGACATGTTCGATGGCTTTCTCCACCACGGCAACCATGCCGTAGCGGTCGATCTGTTCCATGCTCATCACCATTGCACCAGCGTTTTGCAAATTGACCTTTTCGCCTGCGTCCAGGTCGCGTGCGCCAATGATGGCGATCTTTTTTGGGTCGATGACGGGAGTGGGCTCATCCCATAATTGCACCAGGCTTTTATCGCCCAGTCCTGCAAGGATGGCAAGCGACATGCCGTGAATGTTTCCCGAAGGTGTTGTTTCAGCCGTGTTGAAATCAGCATGTGCATCGATCCAAATAACGCCGAGTTTTTTATCGCGCGCTGCTCCGCGAACGGAGCCGATCGAAAGACTGTGGTCGCCGCCCACTACCAGCGGGAAACGTCCCGCCTGCACGGAGGTTGCCACGGCTCCTGCCACACGCCGTGACATGGGAATAATGCAGTCGATATATTTTAATTTCGGGTTGGTGATGCTGCACATCTCTGCAATGGGTACTTCGACGTTGCCCTCATCTTGAATCGTATATCCAAGTTCTTCGAGTTTTTGCTGTAAGTGTGCATAACGGATGGCGCTGGGTCCCATATCCACACCACGGCGATCTGCGCCAAGGTCTATGGGGACGCCGATAATATCAATTTGCATGTAAGTCTCCTGAATTTTATATGACACTAATTGTCTGAAGTTTGATAATGGCTTTCACGGACATAGACGGTTACCCGATTACGCCCCTCGGTTTTGGATCGGTAAAGCGCCTGGTCTGCAAATGATAACAAAGTCTCGCCAAAATCAGCGTGAACAGGGTAAGAGGCGATTCCTGCTGAAAATGTGCATTGCAATTTTTTTCCATCATACTCAATGACCATTTCTTCAAATTGTTTTCTGAAACGCTCCGCACGTTTATATGCTGCTTCAGAGGTAACGTCCGTCATCAGGATCACAAATTCCTCGCCGCCATACCTGCAAACAATATCGCCCTGACGCGTATTTTCATTAAGAAAGCTTGCCAGCGATTGCAGCACGATATCGCCGCACTTGTGACCATAAGTATCATTAAATTGCTTGAAATGATCAATGTCAAGGATGAGAATGGAGTATGGGGCTTTTTCGCGGCTCGACCTCGCGGATTCCTGATCCAGCGCTTCGGAGAAATAGCGGCGATTGAATGCCCCTGTTAACGGGTCGCGGATAGCCTGTTCCTGAAGTTTGGTGCGCAGGGTTTCATTTTCAGCCAATTGTTTTTGCAGCGACAGGTTGACTTCCTTTAATTTGTTCTCAAGCGCCTTGCGCTCTGTAATGTCCCGCGCAACAATGACACGTCCTTCCAGAGTATTCAAACGGTTATAGATAGGCGTGACAATGATCTCAAGTGTGTGCGGCGGCGTCCCCGGGATCTCGATCTCTTCGCGCGAGAATTCCGTAAAGAAGAATCGATTCAGCAGCTGGGGCCAGCTGCGAAAGACTTCCACCGGGTCTTGTCCGGATATCTCATTGATGGATTTCCCCAGCCATTTTTGAGCCATTAGATTTGCGTCCACAACGCGGTCGTGTACATCTACAACAAAGACCATTTCCGGGATGTGTTCCATAACCGTATCCCGGGCGATGGGCACCAGATCAAACAGACTCAATCCGAAAATGCTTGCAACAAGCAAAATGGCTGTGACATTGAAAAAAAGGGGTGTTAGATCCACAGGGACAGACAGGAATGGCAGCAGCCTTGGGTTTAACTGGTACATGATATTGATGGAAAAAGGGATGGTAACAGCCCCGATCAAATATAACATTTGTTTGCGATAGACCAGCCGCGACTGGATAAATCGCCAGATCAAAACTCCCATCCCGACCAATTCCAATAGATAGCTTTGGGCAAGAGCCACCCAATACATGGGTCCACGGCTGATGAGCAGTGGACCTCCGGACTCCACTGCGATCTGAGTGGATGTGTAATACAGATGAAACCAGCGTTCAGAGAAAATGAAGCACAAGGAGATGGCCGGGATGACCCAAAATAACAGCATAATTGGTTTGCCCGTCAGCCATTTATCCATCCTCGTGTATTTCAAAGTGAAGAAGAACCATAATACCGGCGCAGTGATAATACCGATATTTTCCACTTTCAGCCAGAAATGTTTTGTCTCAAGCGTGGGCGATACTGCGATCATCGCGTAACTGAATGACCAGATGCCCAGTGCACATAGGGTCAATGTCATCGAGCGGATACCGGGTTTCGCCGGCCTGCGGGATAGCAGTAGCGCAATTACAAATGCTGTCACAGCATTGGCAATCAAAATAATTGCAAAGATGATCCACTTGATGTCCATTGATAGACGTCCCGACAAGCTAAGCCGTTCGATAATACCCCACATCCACGGAATATACCTGTCCGCGTTTGATGACTTGTTTTACCAGATTCGTGCCGTAACGATAGCCCACCTGGCGATAATCTGAAACAGAGAGGATTAACATATCCGCCTGCTTGCCGACTTCCAAAGAGCCGATCTTACCAGACCTGCGAATTGCGTGCGCTGAATTGATGGTAGATGCCGCTATGGCCTGGGCTGGGGTCAATCCCATGGAACGGCAGGCAAGCGCAATCGCAAATTGCATGGATTCGTTCCATGTTGTGCCGGGGTTACAGTCTGTTGCGAGAGCAAGTATGGCATCCGCTTCAAGCAATTTCTTGGCGGGGGTGTAATGACACTCGGCAAGCCCGAACGGCGTGCAGGGCAGTGATACGGCAACCGTATCCGATTTTCCGAGGGCGGCGATATCTGCATCCGAAGTGACAACGAGATGGTCTGCGGACGCTGCTCCCAGCTCGGCGGCAAGAGCAGCGCCGCCGAGGTTGTCAAATTCGTCAGCGTGGATCTTGAGCGGGAATCCCAGCGACCCAGCCTTGGTCAAAATTTGACGCGATTGTTCGAGGGTGAAAGCTTTGGTTTCGCAGAAAACGTCCACAAAGGGCAGGGGCAGCCGCGGTGCATGAGTCTCCCACCATTCTTTTAGCACTGGTAGCATGGTGTTGGCTACTTCATCGGTGTAGCCCTGCGGATTGTCCTTGAATTCAGGTGCAATGGCATGTGCGCCAAGGAAGGTGATGACGAGGTCAAGCGGACTTTCATCGTCCAGCGCAAGCAGGGCTTTTAGCAGGCGCAGTTCTGTGGAAGTTTGCAAGCCGTACCCGGTCTTTGCCTCGGCGGTAGTTGTGCCATGCGCAAACATGCGCAGCAAACGCGGACGGGTCTGTGCAATGAGGGTCTCCATACTGGCTGTGCGCGTGGCTTTGACGGTGGAAATAATTCCCCCGCCTGCCGCGAGAATATCGAGATAAGCCATGCCGCCCATCTTCATCTCGAATTCATTGGCGCGATCCCCTGCCCAGATCAGATGGGTGTGCGGGTCTACAAATCCGGGCATCAGCACACAGTGACTTGCGTCCAGGGTGGGTTCATCCGGATAGGCATTTTTCAGTTCATCTGTGGTGCCGACTGCGAAGATCTTTTCATCGCGGATCACAACGGCACCGTTTTCAATAATGCCAAGCGTGCCAAGTGCTTTTCCGCGTTGCGGTCCACCTGCAAGGGTAAGAAGCTGGGAAGCAGAATGTATAAGCATGATTTCACCGTATATTCATGATTGCCTGATCTTGTAATTTAACCACAGAAACGAGTGAACAGGTGTTTCATTTAGGATATATCAATATCAAGCAGTTTTTTGCTCATTTTTGTCGAAATCTCGCCTTAATTTTTCCTTAGAACCTAACATAAATGTAAAATGAAACGCCCTTGATTCTTTTGCCAAATCCAATATTTAATGTACAATAAAAGCAATCACAGGAGGCCTTCCTGTGAAATCCAAAGGAAAGGAGAAATTTCCCATGTTATTTTCACCCAAGGAAAAAGGCCAGGGTCTTGTTGAATACGCGCTGATTCTTGTTTTGGTAGCTATCGTTGTTATTGCAGCTTTGATGGTTCTCGGACCAATCATTGGCAACGTCTTCAGCGAAATCAACAACAGCCTGTCCAGTTTCTAAACTTACACTGTAGTTTTGATTAAAAAATATCGTGAACATTTTTTGTTCACGATATTTTTTAATCCTTTCTTTTCTGAAAGGCTAACATAACTGTTAGGGAAAATGCCCTTGACGCACTTGCGTTTTTTTACGAGAGATGTAAAATAAAGACAATCACAGGAGGCCTTCCCGTGAAATCCGAAAGAAAGGAGAAATTTCAAAATGTTATTTTCCCCCAAAGAAAAAGGCCAGGGTCTTGTTGAGTACGCGCTGATTCTTGTTTTGGTAGCTATCGTTGTTATTGCGGCTTTGATGGTTCTTGGCCCAATCATCGGTAACGTCTTCAGCGAAATCAACGCCAGCCTGTCCGGCGTGTAATTTCCCGCCAATCGCTTATAAAAAGCCCCGTCATGCGACGGGGCTTTTTATTTTTTGTATAAATAGATCAACTGCTCGCGGTCGAAAAAATCAATGTTCCAGCCGGGTAATTCAAAAGAAACAGTTACCACACGGGCGCCGGGCTTCAATTCCCTGCCTAATTTTTCCTGAAGGCGATTTCCATGGTCGGATGTGAGATAGGCGAAGATGATATCTGCGTCTTTCAAATTAGATTTGTAAAAATTCCCCGCCTCAATATGAACTTTGGAACTGACACCGCTTCTAAGAGCATTTATCCAACTGACAACGCATTGCACAGGTCCGGCTTCGATCCCCACAGCGTTCAACCCAAATTCCTTTGCTGCCATGATCAATACCCGCCCGTGACCAGACCCGAGATCGTAGAGGGTTTCTCCAGCCCGCGGATTTGCCAGCTCCAGCGCCCTGCGGATACGCTCATCCCGTGAGGAAACAGGCGGTAGCCCATAAAATGCAGGAATCAATACCCACAGTAATGCAACGAAAATCACACATGTAGCAATAATGCTCAAAAAAATCTGCATTACTTTCCCTTTTGCATTCTCTGCAGTGCCAGAAGCCCTGCCAGGTTGAGCAGCACGGCTGTCAGCGCTACGAAAAGAAAGCCGAATTGCTGGTAGATAAAGGCGGCGAGAAATGCACCGAGCGCCCGCCCTATTGCATGACCAGTGACGTTCATGGATAACATGGTTGCCCGTGCAGAAGGGACAAGTTCCGTCATTAGTGGGATGTGACTGACCATGACATATTCAAAGGTAATGTAAAACAGGAATAAGCCAACCAAAGCGCCTGTTTGCGTTTGCCCAATGAAAGGGAGTAGGATCGAGGCCAGGGCATTGCCGACCAGCCCAATAGTAAGAGCGAGCGGCTTTCCCAATCGATCCGTGGTGAGGGCCACCAATCCTTCCCCGCTTAATTCAGAGATGCCGATCACTGCCGAGGCGCCTGCGAGAGCAATGATCTTCAATCCGAAGGAATCTTCGAGCCAAACGCCGAAGATGATATTGACCACTTCGTTTGCAGCACTGGCCCACAAGGCAATGGAAATCCCCGCCAGGGCAGGAATGGAAGTAAACACGGCGCGATAGCCGTCGTGAGAATTGGCTGCGGGTTCATGGTGCGGATCTTCGCTCGGAACCATGCGCCAAACGATAAGGAGAATGAGAACACCTAGGGCAGTAAAGATCGGGAACGGTGCAGACCACCCGAAGCCGTTGATCAAAAAACCAACAGCAGGGACGCCTGCAATGAATGCCATGGACCAGGCAACTTCGGTGATAGCCAAAGCAGTACCGCGTTGTTCGTATGGTATGCGGTCTCCAAAGTAGGCTTGCATGGCGGGGTCAAACATATATTTGCCAACCATCCCAAGCAGCAGAGCGGCGGCAAGAGTCCAGATGGATGGGTATATCGCAACCAGACCAACGCCAAGGGTGAAAACGGAAATACCAACCAGCATGCCGAATTTGCGTCCACGGCGGTCGGCAAGAGGCGCAAAGAGTGGACTTGTTGTTCCAAGCAGGGAGCGCGCCGTCATCAGCAGAGACATGGTGGAAATATCCACGCCAAGGCCGCGCGCGAAAACTGATAAAAATGGATACACCATCCTATGGGCGGTATTCAGGATGGTGCGAAGGAACATGAAGATGATAAGTTGGTAGCGGATTCGCAAGGGAATTGTCAGTTGTTTGGTTTGAGGGTCATGAAGAAGCGCGTTAGAAAATAGGCGGCGAGCAACGCCAGCAGGTTCAAGCCGACAAAGAATCCGATGATGACATAATTCCCTGAGTTGAAGATCGGCGATGGAGGCGGGTGCATGATGTTTTCGGCGGTGGAAAAGATCACCCGCAGAACAACGATATAAATGATATTTGCCAACGATGTCAGCCAGGAAATATTGAATATCCACAAGCCGATTTGCAGCAGGATACCTGTGACGGCAAATATCATGGCGAGGCGGAATCGCGGCTCGGCGAGGAAGAGTCCGTTCCAGTTGCTTTGCATGGCAAATAATGAAAGCGGCAGGTAGGTGATCCAGAAGACGATACCCGCGCGGCCGAGTGCGGCAGACCAGGCATGGAAAATGTCCTTACGCAGGAGCAAACCTAAAAGTCCAGCAAGAGCCGCGGCGAAGAAAGCAATTTCGGCGGTTAACACCCAGGCTCCATGCAGGTAGACGATCCGCACATTGGCTCCCAGCGATTTCTCCTCGGGGCCAAGAAGAGTCAGCATTGCGATGGCAATGACTGTGATGAAGAAATAAATAATTGGCGATTTGAGTTTGGACATGGCGTGAATTGTACCCTCATCCTCAAAATGTTTGAACACTGCTTGACAATCCATTTGCATGTGGATACACTCAATACGTTTGGGTGGCAGCCACTTGCGGTGAAAAGTTGGCGGCGTGGATATTAAAAGTGCTGGCAAGACCATCGTGGAGGCGTGGTGGTCTTGTTTTAATTTTTACGGAATGACTTCCGATAATTTTTCTAAAATCAGGAGATTTGCATGGCACACGAAGAAACAACGCAGCAGGAATGGCACGCGCTTACAGCAGAGGATGTCCTTAAACATTTGGAAGTACATGATGAAGGCCTGACAACCGCAGAGGCGGAAAAACGCCTTGCGCACTATGGCCCCAATCAGCTGCGTGAAGCGCCGCGCCCGGGCTTTCTGACCATCTTGTGGGCGCAATTGAACAGTTTTGTGGTGATCCTTTTGATCATCGCTTCAGTTATTTCTGCATTGCTTGGTGACTATGTGGAAGCTGCTGCCATCATGGCGATTGTCGTCTTGAATGCAGTACTTGGCATTGTGCAGGAACAACGTGCTGAGCAGGCATTGGCAGCGCTGAAGAAACTTGCAGCACCGGATGCGCAAGTGATCCGTGATGGCGTGCGGACTTCTGTGCCCTCTTATAATCTCGTGCCGGGCGACATTGTCTTTTTGGAAGCAGGGAATTTTATTCCCGCGGATCTGCGCCTGCTCGAAGCCGTCAACCTGCGCGTAGAGGAAGCCTCACTGACGGGGGAATCGCTGCCTGTGCAAAAGAATGCAGTCACCGTGCTTGAGAAGAACGTCCCACTCGGAGATCGAAAGAATACTGCCTTCATGGGCACTCTTGTCAACTACGGACGCGGACGCGGTGTGGTGACCAGCACGGGTATGCACACACAACTTGGCCTTATTGCCACCATGCTTCAAAATGTGGAAACGGAAGAGACTCCGCTGCAAAGAAGACTGGACCAACTCGGCAAGTCATTAAGTATTGGTTCGCTCATATTGGTTGCTGTTGTATTTATTGTTGCGCTTTTTAACTACACCGAAATTAGCGGTTTGTTCTCTGCGCCTTTGGATTACCTCAAAGAATTCGCCGCAGAAATTACCGAAGTTTTTATCATCGCCATCAGCCTCGCGATTGCCGCCGTGCCTGAAGGACTCCCTGCCGTCGTGACCATCTCTCTCGCGCTCGGTATGCGCGAAATGGTGCAGCGCCACGCGCTCATCCGCAAACTGTCTTCTGTGGAGACGCTGGGTTCTGCCACGACAATTTGCTCCGACAAAACCGGCACATTAACCCAAAACGAAATGACCGTTACCCGCGTGTGGGCTGATAACCAGTTCATTCACGTCACAGGAACAGGATATGCGCCCAACGGCGAATTTCAAGTGGATGGCAAAAAAATAAATGTAGATGAATACCCTGCCGTTCTTTCGACTCTCTGGCTCGGTCTGTTGAACAATGACGCGACGATTGAATCCACTGGCGAGAATGATTCGTCCAAAACATATCGCATCGTTGGCGACCCGACAGAGGGTGCTCTGCTGGTGGCAGCGGCCAAAGCTGGGGCTATTCATGTCGAAATTGACGAAGCCTATCCGCGCGAGAACGAAGTGCCCTTCGACTCGGAACGCAAACGCATGATCACCATTCATGATGTGCGCAACCCGAATCCAAATGATCTGTCTCCCTTTTATGATGAAAAGCACAAGGATTGGGATGTTATTGCCGTCAAAGGCGCGCCGGATATTGTGCTTGAGTTGTGCACCAAATATCAAGGCATGGACGATAAGCCGCGCGAAATGACTAAGGAAGCAAAAGAACGCATTCTTGCCGCCAACGATGCCATGACCAAAGATGCCCTGCGCGTGCTTGGCTTCGCCTATCGCTTGGAAAAGGATGTCCCTGATAACCCAGAAGATCTCAAAGCCGATGATCTCGAAAAAGAGCTTGTCTTTGTTGGCTTGCTCGGTATGATTGATCCGCCGCGGACTGAAGTAAAGCCTGCGCTCGAAAAGGCGCGCCATGCAGGCATTCGTACGGTGATGATCACAGGGGATTTCCCAAACACAGCTAAAGCCATTGCTGAGTCAATTGGCCTGCTGCGCCCCGGTAAAAAGGTCATGACCGGAGCCGAACTCGACGCCATC
>JAEURE010000084.1 GCA_016789485.1 Anaerolineales bacterium
GGTGGCTTCGAGCGGGATCATGTGATTCAATTCTTCATTCATGCGGGATAACGAATCGGTGGGTTGAACGTATGGCGGATTTTCCACGTTGTTGGATGGAAGGTAAGAAAGGAAATGACGCGCCATTTCAAGCGCAGCCTTTTCGCTTTGTACGCTCACATGCGCCACACCGCTGACGGAGGTATGCACATTTGCACCGCCCAGCGATTCTGCATCGATCACTTCACCAGTCACGGCTTTGATCACATCAGGTCCCGTCAGGAACATGAAGGATGATTTTTCCACCATGATGACCATATCCGTCAGGGCGGGGGAGTAGGCCGCGCCACCCGCGCATGGTCCAAGCATCACGCTCACTTGCGGCACCACGCCAGAGTATTGCGCGTTGCGTCTGAAAATTTCGGCGTAACCGCCCATCGAACGCACGCCTTCTTGAATGCGCGCGCCGCCCGAGTCGATCAGCGAAATAAAAGGCACGCCGTTGCGTACAGCCAGATCCATCACACGGCAAATTTTGTGTGACTGCATCTCGCTGAGTGTGCCGCCATAAATTGTGAAATCCTGTGAATATAGATAAACTGTCCGCCCGTTGATCTGTCCATAGCCTGTGATGACCCCATCCCCATAAAACTTTTCCTTCAACAAATCCATCTCATCGCCTTGATGTGTGATGAATGGCTCGATCTCGTTGAACGTGCCTGGGTCAAGTAGTAGCTCAACACGTTCGCGTGCCGTTAACTTTCCTTTGGCTCGCTGCTTTGCGTTGCGTTCCTCGCCGCCGCCTTCCAGGGCTTTGGCACGCATCTTCCTCAATTCCAAAATTCTAGGATCTTCGTTTGTCATATTAATTCCTTTAGGTGAAATATTTCACAAGAAGGAGTATATCATTCGATGATTTAACTGCCAGTGATGGAGGTCATACACGAAATAGGACAATCCGCCTCCTCTTTTGGATTTGAGTTGATTCGGTTTTCTGGAGCAGGACTACACTAAAGCATTGAAAAAGCACTCCATTCCTTGAATAGAGTGCTTTTTTTGGCAAAGTTGGACTTACCCCAAAAACTCTTTTACTTTCTT
Organism: Anaerolineales bacterium; assembly: GCA_016789485.1. GTDB lineage: Bacteria > Chloroflexota > Anaerolineae > Anaerolineales > Villigracilaceae > Villigracilis. The sequence continues at coordinate 1,078 of JAEURE010000084.1, forward strand.
CAGAAATTGCGCTGTGTCCACGGGTTTGGTCAGATAATCCTCTGCACCTTGTTTGATACCCTTGACCACACTTTTTGAGTCATTTTCTGCAGAAACAATGATGATCGGGATGTCACGTAACATGGAATTTTCCTTGACTTTTGCCAACACGGCGAACCCATCCATAACAGGCATCATCAGGTCCAGCAAAATAAGATCTGGTTGCTCACTTTGGATTTTTTCCCAAGCTTCCTGCCCATTCGAGGCGGTGACTACTTGGTACTCGGTTCCGTCCAATGCCTGTTCAAGTACATCGATGTTGAAAGGTTCATCGTCCACGATCAGAACTTTTGCTTTGCTCATATTTCACCTCAGGTATTCTTTGATTTTTTGTTTCAAGAGATTTCCGTCCACAGGCTTGGTGATGTAATCGTTACAGCCAGCCTCCTTTGCTTTTTCTGCATCCCCGACCATGGCATAAGCGGATAAGCCAATGATGGGCACAGATGCCATGTTCGCACGGATGCGGCGTGTAGCTTCGTAACCATCCATGATGGGGAGCGAGATGTCCATAAGAATAAGGTCGGGCTTTTCCAACTCTGCCAATGTTACGCCTTGTGCTCCGTTTTTGGCGAAGATGAGGTTGTAGTCGTCTTCCAGTAATTGGGTGATGAAGTTGATGTTGAGTTCAGTATCTTCCACAACCAGAATGCATTTTCGAGATTGCTCCTCGTTTGTTTCTTCGGCATGTGAATTGGTCGCTATCGGGGAGGCTTCGGCTGAATGGACAGTATCCACTATGGCAGCGGAAGACGCGGGGTCTTTTTCGTAATGCATGGGGAAGGTGAGGGTGAAGGTCGAGCCTTCGCCTAAAACGCTGGCGGCGGTCAAATCCCCGCCAAGCAGACGGGCGAGGTTGCGGCTGATGGTGAGTCCCAAACCTGTGCCGCCATATTAACGGGTGGTCGTCGTTTCCGCCTGTTGGAACTCTTCAAAGACCCGATCCACTGCTTCTTTACTGATTCCGATACCGCTGTCTTTCACGGCGATGCTGATCATGTCCCCTGCAAGTTTTTCCACTTTAAGCACAATCTTGCCTTTATGTGTAAATTTGGCGGCGTTGCTCAGAAGATTGAGGATGATCTGTTTGATCTTATCTTGATCGGAGTAGACAAAGCCAATGGTTTCATCCACTTGTTTTTCGAGTGTGACTTCTGGTTTGAGCAGGGGAGTCGCTAGTGCCATGCATTGCTCGGCGAAACCATTCAAGCTGAATTTGCCAGGGATGACATCCATGCGCCCCGCTTCGATCTTGGCGATGTCAAGCACAGTGTTGATCAAGCCGAGCAAATGTTGGGAGCTGGTGAGAACTTTATCGAGATTGCCGATCTGTTTTTCAGGCAAGGCGCCTTCCGCTTTTCCCTTTACGATCTGGGTGAAACCCATGATGGCATTGAGCGGTGTGCGCAATTCGTGACTCATGTTGGCAAGGAAGGTGCTCTTGGCTTTGTTGGCTTGTTCTGCGGCAGCGCGGGCTTCCTCAGCCTCTTTAAAAAGTCGTTTGGTCTCCTCAAAGAGTCGAACATTTTGAATGGCTGTGCCCATGTTCGAAGCAATGGTTTCAAGCATGCCAATTGAAAAATCAGAGAATGCGTTTTCTTCTTCGTAATTCGGAATGGTGATGCCACCTATCACTTCGGTGCCTGCCAGCAGAGGCAGCATCACAAAGGATTTCGGGACGTCCTCAGCATCAACCACGCTTGCAAATTTTCTCCAGCTCTTTTCGGCATTGTTATTTACCACCCATGTTTTGAGCCCTGTTCTCACTGAAGCTCTCATCGCAAGTTTGTATCTCTCTGCCTTCTCCTGCCAGTTTTCCTCAAGTTCGACTCGCTTGCCATGACGATATACATATGGTGAGATCAGCAAACCCGTTTTCTCATCAACCACAGCAATACGAATATTCCCGACATTGAACGCCTCTCGCAATTTATCGCCGACATGCTCGATCAAGGTGTTCAGATCGAGTTCGCCTGTAATTGTTTGCCCGACGTTGTTGATGATCTGCAATTCGGTGGCGCGCTGTTCGGTCTGTTTGAGCAGGCGCTGGGTCTCGTCGAAGAGGCGGGTATTTTGAATAGCAGTTCCCAAGTTCGCGGCGATGGTTTCCAGCAAATTGGTCGAGACATCATCGAACGCATTCTCGTTTTCATAATCTGCAATTGTGATGCCGCCAATTGCGTCATTCCCCGCAAGCAATGGGAGCAATATAAATGATTTTGGAACTGGGTCGTCTGTGTGGAAATCCCCTGCAAATTTGTGCCAGCTTTTTTCGACGTTGGTCTTCGCTACCCATGACCTGCCCTTGCCTTTCATGGACATACGAATACCCATTCTGTATTTTTTAAACGAAAAACGGTCTGCGGCAAAATAGGCATGGTTGCTATGAAAATACTGGGCAATTATGATGTCAGTGTTTGGGTGCGCAATTGTAATGCCGATATATTCCACCCCAAGTACTTCACGTAACCGCTCTGTTACATATTCGAGGGTACTATGTAGATCGAGACCTTCGGTTAATGTCTGTCCGATGTTGTTGACGATCTGTAATTCGGTGGCGCGTTGTTCAGTCTCTTTGAGAAGGCGTTGAGTCTCATCGAACAGACGCACATTTTGAATGGCGGTGCCCATGTTGGATGAGATGGTCTCAAGCATGTCGATGGGCAGGTCGGTAAAAGCATCTTCCCTTTCATCGTCTGCGATAGTAATGCCGCCGATCACCTCCCCGCCTGATAAGAGGGGGAATGCTGCAAAAGACTTCGGGAGCCCCAGAATTGCAAATTTTCGAATATATTTTTCAAGGTATTTTTCGCTGGTGCTGGCAACCCATGACTTACCTGCCCACCTTGCTGCAAAGCGCATCGCGAACTTGAAGTTTTCTGCCGTATCTTCATTGGGTTCAATTCGCTGCCCTTTATGATAGATATACTGGGCAAGTATGGAATCAACTTCTGGAGTGGATACAGCAATTGCAATGCTTTGAACTTTAAGAATATCTTGTAATCTTTCTCCTACATGTTCAATCGTACTTTGCAGGTCAAGACCTTCGGTCAACGTCTGCCCGATGTTGTTGATGATCTGCAATTCGATGGTGCGCTTCTCGGTCTCTTTGAGCAGGTGTTGGGTCTCGTCGAAGAGGCGGACGTTTTCAAGCGCGACGCTCATGCTGTTTGCAATTGTTTGTAAAAGGCGCACATCCGACTCTGAATATGCGTTCTCTCGTTGCCAATTTCGCAGGGCGATGCCACCCAGGAATTTATCCCCGCTAATGAGCGGGACGCTCAACCAGGCTTTGAGGTCGCGTTGGTCCTGCCCTGGGAAATTAAAGACCTCCGTTCGAAATCGTTTGCTAATATTTTTATTAATGACCAAAGGGCGGCGTCTCTTTATGGAATGTACCAGTACACTTGGCACATCCAAACCAATCTCGAAGTAATCGAGGCGCTTCCCATTTTCAACAACATATGGAAAGCTAACAACATTCCGCGTCTCTTCCACAAATCCAATCCCCACATTACCATCCCTGAAAATTTCCCCAAGTTTATCGCCAACGGCATCAATGATTCCTTGAAAGTCCATTTTGGAGGCGAGCGCAGTTTGGATGCTGTTGATCACGGCAAGTTCCGCTTCGCGCTGGGCGAGCTGTTCCTCCAGCGCGCGGATTTTGTCCGCATCCGTTTTTGGGGCGGGCTTTTTGGGAGTTGACTTTGCCTTGACCTTATTGCTCGTAGAAGATGTCTTCTTTAACATTCCCTGGCTCCACTACAATTTGCAGCCTGATCAAAGAGGGTGATGATATCTTCGAGAACGTATCTTGTTATTTAACTGGTGTATTATGGGGTTACAAGACTTATTTTACCCCTTAACTCCACATTTGTAAGACTTCACCTTGCAAGGGCATTTACACCCTTTGAGTTGTTCCTGCTAAGACGATGGACCGCAGACCGTAAAGTCTGTTGTTCATTGTCCACGGTCCGCCGTCTAATTATCCTTTCAACAACACGATCTCTCTTTGCGGGTCACCTAAATATTCTGCGCCTTTATTCGTCATCACTACATTTTCTTCGAGACCGATGTAACCGTAGCCAGTGACGGCGAGACCTGGCTCAATGGTGAAGATCTGTCCTGCTTCGAGTTTCTGATTGGGGGAGTCGCCGTATTTCTCCCAGAGCGGGCCAAGCAATGCGCCTCCGTCGTGAGCGACACGCCCAAGTTGGTGACCGAGGGCGTAGTTGAATTCGGGGTAGCCAGAGTCGGTGACGATGTCGCGCGAGATGATGTCCACTTCTTTGCCTGCCACGCCAATTTTCATAGCTTCGCGTGATTTTTCAATGGCGGTGCGGATGGTGATGAATCCGCGCTGGACTTCGATGGGAGCTTCCGTCTCGCCTTCGCGCAGTACATAACACACGCGTTGAATGTCAGAGCAATAGCCTTCGTATTTCACGCCAAAGTCAAAGTGGATGATGTGTCCGCGTTCGACTTTGATGTCCATTGGGCCGTTGTGGCCGACGATCTTGTTCGGGCCCGAATTGACAGCGGGGTTATTTTCCTTGGGCCATGCAAAGCCCACGCCGTATTCTTGCATCAGGCCATGCATGTAATTGGCAATATCGATTTCTGTCATGCCGACTTTGATGAAGGCAAAAGTCTTCTCGAAAATTTGATTTGTGATCTCAACAGCTTTTTGAATGCGGGCAAGCTCAACCTTGGTTTTTCGTCCGCGCAGAGAGTTGATGACGGGTTCGGCACTGACGAGGCGGTTTGCATAAGGCGTGCCAGCCAGATATTCTTTCAGGAATTCGTACATGGCGTGAGTCAAACCGTCCGCGTGGACATTGTTTCTGGAAGTGTTAACAGCTATATGGTTGGGGTTGAGGCGCGTGATCGTCTCTTTGAGCAAGCCGCTTACTGCGGTGTCGTATCCGATAATTTCGGTGAAGACATCCATTCGCTGTACTGCTTCTTTTTCAAGATTGCCGACGATGGCGATTTTGTCTCCGTTGCGGGTGAGGATGAGCGCGGAGGGCCAGGTGAGATCATTGTCGCCGATGAGAAAATCCAGCGCGGGGTCGCGCACGCCGCTTGTCTCGCGGACGAAGGTCAGCCACATATCGATTTGTTGTTCTTTGAGAATTTCTATGGCTTGATTTACTTTTTCTTTAATGAGGGACATGGTTGCTCCTTGATAGTTTGCGGGGATCTTTGACGAGGAAAATTAGGATCGCGATCATCACAATTGACAGAGTTGTTGAGATGGTGAAGGTGGGAATGAAGCCGGCTGCATCTACGATCCAGCCGCCGATGATGGGAGCGATGATGGTAGCTGGCGCGGTGAGGGTTTGCGAGAGACCGATGTACATGGGGCGTTCGGTCTCGGTGCCGAAATCCACGGTCATTGCCATGCCAATCGTCCAGATGGAGACGTTGGCAAGACCAGTGAGAATGAAGATGGGGTAGAACCATGAAATGGAAGCGGCATTCCAAGCCAGCACGGAACTGAGCAAGGCCGCAAAGGCGCCGATGATGAGCATTGCGCGATGACCAACCCGATCACCGATCCAGCCCATGCCAATGTTGCCAACGGTTTGCGAGATGGTGAGCGTGGCGGTGAGATAGCCCGCGACCACGGGAGTCATGTCAAAGCGGCGCAGGGCATAGATGATGTAGAACGAGAATCCCATGGTGGCGAATTGGGAGAGGAAGCGTGCCGCCAGAAACCAGTTGAAGTTTTTATCTTTGCTCAATATTTTTTTCGAGTCATCCCAGAAGTGAGTCTTTTCTTCGGGGATGACTTTTTCGGTGTCTTCAGGTTCGCGGGTGAGCGAAAGAAAGAACCAGGATATGGCGAAGAAGATGCTCGCGATGAAGAAGCAGGCGGCAAAGTCCCAGGGCGAGGCGAGGTAGTCAAGTAAATATCCTGCGCCAATGGCGGCTCCACTGACGAAGAGGTTGGCGAGTCCGGCTTGTAATCCAAAAAAAGTGCCGCGAGCTTCAGGCGGGATGATCTTTGAGATCATGGAGGTCCACGCATTGGCGGTGAATCCGCCGCCGAGTCCCTGCCAGATCAGCAGCAGAAATGTAGCGACGAGTCCAGTCTGTAAGCTGATGAAGGGGAGCAGCAACGCGACGAGTGCAAAGCCCAAAAATGGAGCGCGCTCATGGATGGTGGTCATGATGACGGTGCGTTTATATCGCCGCAAACGCGAGACGCCGCTTGCTGTGAAAAGCTGCGGCAATTGCCATCCAACGGAGTGGATGGCGGGAACAAGGCCGATCAACAGCGCAGAGTCGGTCATGGATGCGACGAAGAGCGGCAGGATGGTGCTGAAAGAGGCGAAGCCAAGCGCAGCGCCGAATAAACCGCCGTCCGCGAGGTTAACGGCGAGATTGTATTTCAGGTTTTTTCGGGTTTCTTTTTCCAACGTGGTCAGCATGGGGTGGATTGTAATCCATCCGTTGGCAGGGTAAATTGCATCGATTTTTATCTTGACAGATTTTCCATTCTGTATAAAATAAAAACGAACGTTCGTTCATTTTCAATAAAAGGACAATATGCCTGCGAAAACCAAAGAAACCCCGACAAAAGGCGAGATTACCAGGCTCGCCGTTGAAGACGCCGCCATTGAACTTTTCCTTGAGTATGGCTATCACGCCACCTCCATGCGTCAAATTGCAAAACGAGCAGGGCTTGCTCTGGGTGGTATCTACAACCACTTCAAGAGCAAGGATGAGATATTTGAAGGCATCATCATAGATAAACATCCTTATCGAACCATCCTGCCTGCGGTCCTGGAGGCGGAAGGGGAGAGCGCTGAAGATTTCCTGAGGAATGCAGTCAAAATCGCCATGCGTGAACTAGGCGAAGAGCCGGTTTTCATCAAATTGATGTTCATTGAGATGGCAGAGTTCAACGGAAAACATGGCAGCTTGATGTTGAAGGAGATCGCGCCTAAGGCTTTGCCAATCTTTGAGAAGCTGGTGAAAACCAGGAAAAGTCTGCGTGTCAGCAACCCCGCTTTGTTAATGCGTTCTTTTTTCGGGATGATGATCTCTTATTACATTACTGACATCATTATTTCCAAATCTGTTATTGCAAAACTGATGCCTAAGAATCCCATGGATGCCTACGTGGATATTTTCTTGCATGGCATCATCAAGGAGAGCTAATGCGATCGAGACTATTTTCAATTATCCGTAAGGAGTTTATCCAGATCCTGCGCGACCCGCGCACGCTGGTGCTCATTATCCTGATGCCGATCATGCAGTTATTCCTGTTGGGGTATGCAGCCACCACCGATGTCAAGAACATCTCAATGGGCGTGTGGGACCAGAGTCAGTCCACGCAGTCGCGTTCCCTGCTGGATGCCTTCCGTGTGGCAAATTATTTCAGCATCGATTACGCGATCAGCTCGGCGGATGAGTATACAGCGTTGATCGAGTCTGGAAAGATCCGCGCCGTGCTGGTCATCCCGCCAGATTATGACGTGCGCCTCTTGGAAGGCAAAGCACAAGTCTCGCTCATACTGGACGGTTCAGACGCCACTGTGGGTGGTACAGCTCTTTCTGTAGCGAAACTCATCGGTCAATCATATGCGACAAAGGTCCTCACCGAGCAAGCCGCATTGACAGGTCGTCCTTCTTCCTTTACTCCGCCTCTCGATGTCCGCACGCAGGTTTGGTACAACCCCGATCTAATCGCAGCCTACTTCAACGTCCCTGGCGTCATCGGTATGATTCTATATTTCATTACCGCATTATTGACCGCTTCCGCAATCGTCCGCGAACGTGAGCGCGGCACCATCGAACAGCTTATTGTCACACCCATTCGTTCGTGGGAATTGGTTGTCGGCAAAATTTTGCCGTACGCCATCCTGGCATTTATCGACACATTGGAAATTCTCGTCATCGGGCATTGGTGGTTCAAAGTTCCTGTGCGCGGCGATCTTGGACTTGTCTTCGCGCTTTCAGGTCTGTTCGTTATTTCCAGCCTTGGGATTGGCCTGTTCGCTTCCACAATTGCCAACACGCAACAGGAAGCCTTCATCACGGTCATGGTCACCATGCTGCCGACCATATTCCTTTCAGGCTTTTTCTTCCCCATCGCCGCCATGCCGAAATTCCTGCAATATGTTTCTGCCA
>JAEURE010000085.1 GCA_016789485.1 Anaerolineales bacterium
GCACAGCAGGACGGCGGTATTGAAACCAAGAATAACGGGAAGATAAAAAGCCATGCGGAAGATGCGTTCCCCGTGCATCTTCTGGTTAAGCAAAACAGCAAGAAATAATGCCACGGCCATTTGCAAAGGCAGGCCGATCACGGTCAAATACAGGGTGTTGACGATGGACGCGCGAAAACTATCGTCATTGAACAACAGGTCGTTATAGTTTTTGAGGCCGATCCAATTTGCTGGTTCATTGGATGTAACCCGATAATCAGTGAAACTCCAATACAGGGAGAAAGCCAGCGGAACGATTACAAAAATAACAAAGCCCACGATCCATGGCGCGGCAAAGAAATAGCCTGCGAAGGTGTTTTCCTGATTTTTCGGCGACGCACCGCGCAATTTCACGATGGCTCGCGCAAGAAAACCTAATCCGTAACTACTCGCGATAATGAAAATAACTGCGAAAATAGCAGTGACCAGCACATTTAGATATGGATTTTCAGGCATGGGCGCTTTCTCCAGTTTCAAAGGAAAGGATGGGCGGGGAATTCCCCGCCCATCCTTTAGTATAAGCCAGCTGCTTATTTGAGAGCGGCGATGTATTCTTCCTGAATCTTGGCGACAACCTCTTCAGGAGTGAGTTCTTCGGTGATCAATTTACCGAGAGCATCCTGCATGATGGTGGAAAGCTTGGCGGCTTCCTTGATGCCGGCGAAACCAACACCATACTTCGAAGCTAATTCAGCTTCGCGCTGAAGTTGCGGGGAATCGGTCACGTAGCCGTATTGGGAATCGTTGCGGGCAGGGATGAGGCCCATGGTCTCGTTCCACTTGTTGTTGGCTTCCTTGGTGAAGGCCATCTTTAACCATTCAGCGGCGAGTTCCTTGTTGGGGCTGTAATCGGCAACGGCGAGCCAGTCATTGAAGGCGAGCACAACAGGCTTGCTGTTGGGGAAGTTTTCGGGATCACCATAGAAAGGTTCGATGGTGACATTGTCCCAGATCGGGCGATCAAAAGCAGGGGCGGCCCAGCCAGAGTGGGCGAGACATACCGCGCCGTTATCCTTGCCAGTCGCATCATCCACATCGATGACAGAGCCCTGTCCTGTGGGGAGAGAACCAACTGCATCAGCGGCAGGGCCGTAGGTAGCTGTGCGCATATCAGCGAGGAATTGAGTAGCAGCCAACGCTTCGGGGGAATCGAAATTGGGGCTGCCATCAGCTTTGTAGAGTTCACCGCCGAGGGAGTAATACACCAACAACCACCATTGCCAGTCAGCCATGGAAGCAGCATCAACAGGAACAAGCGCCTGCTGGGTCAATGAATTCGTAGCAGGATCAATCGTCGAGGCGGTGGAGGCGAATTCAGTCCACTGCGCGAAATTCTGCGGGGTGCCAGTTGTCCAACCAGCCGCTTCCATTAAGTCGGTACGGCAGAACACGTAGCGGGGAGCGGTGAAGATCGGGAGACCGCGAAGTTTGCCATCGTACTTGGCATTTTCGAGAGCAGGACCGAAATTCGAGATCTCATCCCAGGCGCCTTCGCCGAGGTAGGGATCCATATCCGCGAGGCTTTCGCCGTAGAGAGTGTTCATTTCAGAGCCGAGGTTGATGATGTCGGGGCCTTCGCCAGCGGCAAAGAAACCGCTGAAGGTAGTGTCCCAACCAGACCATGAACCTTCGGTGATCTCAACGGTGACGCCAGGATGAGCAGCTTCGAAAGCAGGGTTGATCTCGCTCTTAAGCCATTCGATGGTGTCGGGGGTGTAATCGAGCAGGTAGATCTTCAATGTTGTGGCGTCACCAGAAGCAGGGGCGTCGGTTGCAGCAGGAGCTTCAGTAGCCTCAGAAGCTTCTGTTGCGACAGCGGGAGCCTCTGTTGCAGCAGGTGCACCACAAGCTGATAGTACGAGGCTGGCCAAAATGATAATGGACAGCAGGGCTAACATTTTCTTTTGCATCTTTCTTCTCCTTGTTGATTAATTCGATATTTTTCGAACACGATTTTTTATGCAAACAACGAAACGGTCTTCTCATCCTCCTTTCTTCTGGACGATTGAAAATTCCAGGAAACGGTTAACTCATCCTGCCGATACGTTCGTTTACATCCTGCGCAAAGCGTTGAATAAACTCCTGTGCGAATTGAGCGGGATCTCTCCCCGCGTCATTCATCAAGGAAGTCATATCCATCGCGTAAGACAGCCCGGTTGTGGCATCGACGCCATGCGACTCAAAGTACGTGGCGTTGGCGCGGCGGCGGCCCATGGAAGCAAGGTCATAACGTTTTCCGCCAGCGATCTGCGAATCAAACACACCTAATAAAGCGAACTGCAGATTTTCATGTTCGGACACATTCATCAGGACTTTATCCGAGTCGACCATCCAGTCCAGCGAACGCCAGACTTCACACCCAACGACTCTTTCGGGACGTTCAGCCTGATCCAGTTTTCTCAAAGCACGAATCACTCTGAGAGCAACTGCGACGTGCGTATCATGCTTGTCTGCAAGGTTATGTGTGTACACCACCTGCGGCTTCGTGGCGCGCAATAAAGCGGCCAAATCATCGACAGGTTCATTCCTCGAAACATCCTTGACAATCTTGCTGGGCAAGTCCAACATTACCTGCGCAGAAAACTCACCCACGTACGCAGCTTTACGCTGTTCCTTAAAACGGACAAGGCGCATATCATCATCGTTGTAGTCCGCATATAAAGCATCCCGCGGGGAACCGCGTCCATCAGTTACGACAACGCCAGTAAACCATTTATCCTTTTGCTGGAAACATTCCAGGATCGGCTGAGCCGACATGATCTCAATATCATCCTGATGGGCAGCGATGCACAAATGCGTGGTGCGGGCAAGCGCTTCTTCAACAGGCAAACTATCTGGGACGTAAATTTCTGCGGTATCCAAATGAAACTTCATCATCAATTCCTATTCGATAACTGGCAAACTCGCCGCCGCAACAGACTGACCCACACGGCGGATTTTTTCATCAGGCAAATGCAATTCGATCTTCCCAACCAGCTCGGGGAATTCCATCTCAAACACCTTCTTCGCACCTTCAAGCAGCAAATCCCCGCCACGGCCAGAAGTACAACGGCCAAGGATCAGAACATGTTTAATCTCATAAAAATCAGCATAATGAGCGATGCCATAACCAAGGTAAATACCCATGCTTTGCCAAATCTTCAAAGCGCCTTCGTGGCCCGCTTCCAGTTTTTCCTGCACAAATTTCAATTTCTCTGCATCGGTCACATCCACAGGGATTTCAATGCCTGCTTTGGGAGCAAGGCGAAAAACACATTGTTGTGAAAAATAAGAAGCACCGCAGCCTTTGTCACCAGACCACTCTTCCACTGGGGCATTCGGGCTGTAATCAATCGGTGCGAAAGCCAACTCATTCAGCCAACCCATGATGTGACCTTCCATATTCACATAACCCGCCGCTTCACTCGAGCCGAGGGCAATGCCCAAAATCCCGTTATCCTCAATGGACATCGAACCCGCCAACGCCGTCACATCGCCGTCGTTGATGACTTCCAAAGGCACACCCAATTCATCGCGAATGCGCAGGAACATGTTTTTGATGTCGCTAAATTTCTCTTGCGGGATGCCACGAAACAAAGAAGCCACCATTGGGCGATTGTCTATGTAGATGCCTGCAGAACTGCCGCCAATCGCATCCACACGCGGCATTTTGCTCGCGGCAGTTTTCAACGCGGTCATCACCTCACGGTAGTGATATTCAGGGTTAGTATTCTTGCGCGGCTCCCAGATCACTTCCTCGCTGTAGATGGGAGTTCCATCCACCACGGCGCTAACTTTGCGATCCGAGGCGCCGAGATCAAATCCAATGCGATGACCCTGCAAATTGCGGCCGAGCAATTTCCCTGTCTCGCGCGAAGCGGGCACTTCATCCACACCGCAAGAAATTACAGAAAATTCCTTTTCGTACACCTGTGTGCCCATAAAGTCAAAATCGAATTTTTTTGCGCCATGGCGGTTGTATGTTTCTTTCAAATGCTCCGCGATCTTCGGTGAGCCGCCCACATGCAACGTGTGTCCGCCGCGCTGCCAAAGCAAAAACTTTACAATGCGTTCAATGTATTGAAAATTGGATTCAAAATTTGGATGACCTTCAGGATAGACCTTGGTCTCGAAGCGGGACACTTCACCACCGCTTCTTTCCACGCCGATCACTGCTCGCACGCCAACAGACTCAACCTCACGCCGAAAGTTTTGATTCGCCAATATCGCAGGGCGGAAATCTCCGTCCAATGGAGGCACCACGCGCGGAGAGATCAACTTCAAAGACATTAATTTTCCTCGTTGAACAAAAGGGAATAATCATCGAGCAGCAAAGATGCAGAAGCGCCAAGAATGCAGGCGCGGTAATCCAAGGCGCCGGTCTCAAGCCTTGTGTTTTCAGCCATGCGGGAAAGAGCACCAGTCTGCATGGATGCGCTGACAGCGCTCAACCAATCGTCCCCAAAACGGGTCATATCGCCCGTAAGGACGATCTTTTGAATGTTGAGGATGCCGATCAAATTCGCAAGAGATGTGCCGAGGTAGTGTCCTGCCCTTCCAACAACATCCTTGGCCTTGGCGTTTCCAGACTGAAAAGACGAGAGCACATCATCCAGCGAATCCATTTTCATTTGTTGCACAACAGCGCGGGCACTGGAAACAGTCTCCAGACAGCCGCGCTTGCCGCAGCGGCAAAGCTCACCATTTTCCTGCACAACCACATGACCGATCTCGCCTGCGCCACCGCCATCGCCCTGGAACAACTGCCCGCCGATCAAAATGCCTGCACCAATACCGTGCTTGACATTAACCACGATCAGGTTTTCATCGGGCGTGTGACCACCACCATACACGTATTCGCCAATGGCAGTTGCCTGGCTGTCATTCAAAACAGAGACCGGGAGTTTATATTTTTTTTGAAGCAATTGCCCGAGCGGCAGGTCCTGCCAGGCCAAATTCACAGCATTGACCACAATCCCCTCGCGCGTGTTAATAAGACCCGGAGCGCCTACGCCAATGCCAACGATGGGCTTTAATTTTTTCCGAATAAGCTGGTCGAGAAGCTGGTAAACGATCTCCAGAGCTTTTTCGCCGTTATCATCATGAACAGGCGCTTCCACAATTTCCTTGATCTCTCCCCGCAAATTGACCACGGCGCCAATGAATTTATCCTGCGCCAGATTCAAGCCGATCAAATAACGCGAATCAGCTACGATGCTCAATAAGATCGGGGTCTTCCCGCCAATCGATTCCCCGCGCCCAACCTCTTCCACCAAACCTTCATTCAACAACCCATTGACCACATCTGAAACCGTTGTCCGTGTGAGATTGGTTACACGCGCTACTTCAGCACGACTAATCGACTCATTAACGAAGATAGTTCGCAATACAAGATCGCGATTATGCTGTTTGGTTTGTTGGTGAGTGGCTTTTTTCATGATGAATGACAAATCCTTGAGAGATTTCCATATGTTGCCTATACGAAAACCTCAAACTGTCGCATCAAACTACTTTGTAAATTCAGTGGACTAACAAACTTATTTTACAGACTCCCCCACAATAAGTCAAGTCCCAATCCTTGACAAAATATTTAGCCTATACTAAAATAAATTTAGTCAAGACTAAATTTAAAGGGTATAGTATGAATGCAATTCAAATTACCGGCTTGCTCGCTATTCTGGGTTCAATCCTTTATGCACTTGGAGACACTCTTCTCCTCGCGAGTAAGGTTGACATAAATCTCTATCCAAAACTTGCACCGTTTAAGAAATTACTTTCAGACGCGGAGAAATTTGTTTCCATTCCATCGGAAAAAATGATGCAGGGTGCGTTGACCGGTGTCTTTGCTACGCCGCTTATGATCGCGGGTTTCTGGCACGTTTACCAGGGGTTGTTCGGAGCCAACGAAACCCTCAGAATGACCACTGCCCTGCTGTTTGGCACTGCTTCCATCATTGGCACATTTGTACACGGGTCTTTCTTTTATGCAGGTGAATATGTCAAAGCCTTGAACACAGTCAACGAAGATTCTCAGCATGTAATCGTTGAGTTGTTCACTCGCCATCGTAAGATACTTATCGTCACCTACGCTCCCCTGCTTGCCATGATCGTCACCGCTTCCATATTATTTTCGATAGGCGTAATCACAAATCAGACCCTCTTTCCGTCCTGGATGGCCGCAATCACCCCCGTGACCATGACCATTGCCTGGCTCTTCCTTAAGCGAATCCTGCCAGCCTTCATCACAGATCCGCTGGAAGGGGCAGGATTCAATATTGCCTATTTCATCTTTTTTGTTTGCACAACCATCACACTCTGGAACTCATAACATGGAACAAACTCTCACCATCTCGATTCAAGACTACTTGAAGAATATTTATGAACTCACTGAAAATGGTGAGAGCGCGAGCACAAATGCGCTGGCATCCAAACTCAATGTCAAACCAGCTTCTGTGACAGGCATGATGCAAAAGCTTGCTTCCGCAAAACCTGCCCTGGTTGAATATCAAAAACACCAAGGCGTGACGCTGACCGATGATGGAAAAAAAGCGGCGCTCGAAGTCATTCGCCATCACCGCCTGCTGGAAGCATGGCTGGTGCAAACTCTGGGCTATTCATGGGACGAAGTCCATGCGGAAGCGGAAAAGCTGGAACACGTCATCTCAGAGGATTTTGAGAGACGAATCGCCGCCGCCATGGGACATCCGCTTCGCGACCCGCACGGAGAGTTGATTCCCACCGCCGATCTTCAGATGCCTCTGGATGATTCAACTCCGCTTTCCTCGCTGCGCGCCAGCCAGTCTGGGATCATCCAATACGTCAAAACTGCAGACTCGGAATTACTCAAACACTTCGAAACTCTCGGGTTAATCCCAGAGGCGGAACTTGAAGTGACAGGGTATTCCCCTTTTGACCATAACCTGACCATCAAGATCGGACGCAAGTCTATTGTGCTTGGACTCAACATCACAAGCAAAATATATGTCAAAGAAAGTTAGACAAAATGGAAACAGAAAACATCTTTAGAGTTATTCTGCCGATCCTCATCCTCGCCTTCGTAGCGCATCGAGGATATTACGTTAAAAACCAAAGCAAGCCAGAGGACGCCACCCTGAAAAAGCGTGAAGAAGGCATCATTTCGAAAATAGCCGGCGCACTTGGCTTGTTGGGATTTATCTCCGCGCTTGCGTATGTCATAAACCCGACATGGCTTGCATGGGCCACCATATCTTTTCCAGCTTGGCTGCGCTGGGCTGGAGTTGTCATCGCGTTGCTTGGGTTTGGTTTGCTGCAATGGTCGCAAGTGACCTTGTCCTACAGCTGGAGCGACACACCACGCATGATGAAAGGGCAACCTCTCGTCACAAGCGGACCGTATCACTCGATCAGGCATCCCATTTACACGGCATTCATCCTGATATTGGGTTCCACACTTTTCATTTCGTCCAACTGGTTGATAGGTCTGTGCTGGGCTGGGATGACGATTTTAGAAACCACATCACGAATCGAATTCGAAGAATCGTTGATGCTTGAATATTTTGGAGATCAATATCGCGAATATATGAAAAATACGGGAAGGCTATTCCCGAAGGTCTAAAGACGCCGCGAAAATTGATTTGCGGCAACAATATATTTTTTAAAGGTGAAACAATGAACGAAAACATTTTCCGCATTTTAGCCGCCCTGATCCTTCTTACTGGAATGGGCATCTCAAGCTACTTCCGCATAAAAGCAGATAAAGCAACAGGAGAGAAAATCTCCCGCAAAGTAGACGGCTCTGTCATGATGAACATCATCAAATTTGGCGGGCTGCTCCTGTGGCTGAGTCCGTTTGTGTATCTGATCAACCCGCAATGGATGGCTTGGTCAAAGCTCGGCCTGCCTGAGTGGGTACGCGTTTTGGGAATTGGCGTTGCAATCGTCAATGATGTGTTACTGTATTGGATGTTCAGCAGCATCGGCAGCGGCATCTCCCCCACCAGCGCTACTCGAAAGGAACATAAATTATCCACAAGCGGACCGTACCGCTGGGTGCGGCATCCGCTTTACACAATTGGGTCAATACTCTTCATTTCTTTTGGGATGATGGCTGACAACTGGTTCATTGCCGCCCTGGGAATTCTAGCCTTCATCGCAATGGCAAAACGAACGCCATTAGAAGAAGCAAATCTCATTGAAAAATTTGGCGATGAATATCGAGAGTATATGAAACATACCGGGAGATTCTTCCCTAAGCTAGGAAGCAGATAATTATGAACATGACTGTTTGGCTGGTATTGGCAATCCTTTTGATTGCTGCAATCTTTATCCCACGCATGGGATTTCTCGCAATCTACAAAACGTATCGTGCCGCAAGAGAACGGGAATTGGTGGAAGATGCCCTCAAGCACCTGCTTGACCGCGAACAGCACGGAAGGCTGGCTTCTCCCGAATCTCTGGCGGGAACATTGAACCTTCAACGCGGCCGCATTACCCGCCTCATTGAAGATATGGAAACGCAGGGTTTGCTTGAATCGCGCGGTACAAATTTACACCTCACGACACAAGGTGAACGATGGGCGCTGCACGTTGTCCGTGCGCATCGCCTGTGGGAGCGATATCTCACCGACGAAGCGCGCATGCCCCTGGGACGAATCCACGGCGAGTCAGAACGACGTGAGCACTCGCTAACAGAAGCACAACTCAATGACTTGGATGCGGCTCTTGGCCACCCGACGCGTGATCCACACGGCGACCCTATCCCTACCCGAGAGGGGACTCTGCTCAAGACGGAAGGAATGCCGCTTACGGCGTGGCAGGCTGAAGGCCCAGTACGAATCGTGCATCTTGAGGATGAACCTGCCCTAGCGTTTGAACAAATCCTGGCGGCAGGACTCCGCCTGGGACAAACCATCCGCATATTGGACAGAAACCCGCAGCGAATCTTATTGACCGATGGAGAAACGGAATTTCGGCTTGCGCCTGCTGTTGCGGCAAATGTAAGCGTAGCGCCGCTGCCTGAAAGCGAAGTGGCAA
>JAEURE010000086.1 GCA_016789485.1 Anaerolineales bacterium
CATCCAAACGCCCGAACAAAATATTTTCCCTCACACTGCCGTTGAACAGGAACGGGTCTTGCAATACCATGCCCATCTGACGGCGCAGCGAACTTTGAGTCACCTCTCGCAAATCCGCACCGTCCACGCGCAAACAGCCGTCCGTTGGGTCATGGAAGCGCGTTAACAACTTGACGATGGTCGTCTTGCCTGCGCCCGTCTCTCCAACCAAGGCAACCGTCTCGCCTGCCTTCACATCCAGATCGATCTGATCGAGGACAAGGGTCGGGTCATCGGAATAATGAAAGGTGACGTTATCGAATCGCACCGCGCCGAGAATGGGTTCCATTTCTTTGGCATTCGCGGCATCCTGAACATCCACGGGCGTGTTGAGCAGTTCCAGGATGCGCTCACCGCCCGCCATCGTGGATTGGAGGGTATCGAAGCGGCGGCTCAAGTCACGAATGGGTTCGAAGAAGCGGTCCACATACAACACAAAAGCGATCAACACCCCCGGCGTAATGGTCTCACCCAGCACCGCCGTCCCGCCGACATACACAACCAGTGAAGTTGCAATCGCGCCGAGAATATCCACAACGGGCGTGAAAACCGAAGCAACCCTGGCCGCATCGAGACTCGTCTCATAAAAATAGCGGTTGACATATTCCTTGAAGGTCTTGTAATTGCGTTCCTGACGCGAAAACGCCTGCACCACACGCACACCATTGACGCTTTCCGCCAGCACGGAATTTGTCCATGAGACCGCCGCGCGTACTCTGCGATAATTTTTGCGTGCAATCGAACGAAAGGCTATCGTCGCCAGAACCATGAGCGGCAGAACCGCAAAGGTCAACATGGAAAGCTGAAAGTTCAAGGCGATCATCGCGATCAACGTGCCGACGATCCCAAGCAAATTGCGGACAATCGCCAGCACCGCCCAGGTGATGAATTCACGCAATGTCCCCACATCGTTGATAACGCGCGTGATGACACGTCCCACGCTGTAGCGGTTGTAAAAGCTCAGCGACAGTTTTTGCAGATGTGCGAACATCGCCATGCGCACATCATACAAGACATGCTGCCCCACTCGGGACATGATCCGTACGCGCAGGTAGTTCAACCCCAGCTGCACAAGGGATACAGCGAGAAAGATCAAGACGGTTTGCCGCAGGGAAACAATGTCATTTGCTGCAATGCCATCGTCAATTGCCAGCTTCACAAAATATGGTCCAGACACAGAAGCCGCTGTGACAAGGACCATAAAGAACAAAGCCAGCAGCATCTGCCCCGTGTATGGCTTCACGAAGCGCAAAAGTCCGCGCGTCACTTTGGGGTCGTACATCTTGTCGAGGATTTCCTCAGATTGAGTGATGAAAGTTGGGGGGATGATTTTGGTTGCCATGTTAGTTATCCGACTTTCTTTGCATCAACGTGTTCTCATGCTTTCCGCTTTCAGGCTTGGTGCCAATGATCTCTTCCACCATTTCCATCTCATCTGAAAACTTTGCCTGCCCCACCAATTGCAGGTCGTGGATCTCCTTGTACAAGCCGCCTTCTTTCAACAATTCAGCATGCGTACCGCGTTGAACGATGCGACCTTTATCCATGACGACGATCAAGTCCGCGCGCCGCACAGTGGAAAGGCGATGCGCGATCACAAAGGTGGTTCTGCCTTCCATCAATTTATCCAGCGCGGCTTGAATAAGTTTTTCAGTCTGCGTATCCACACTTGAAAGAGAATCATCCAGGATCAAGATACGCGGATTCATCAACAACGCCCGCGCAATCGCCACCCGCTGGCGTTGTCCGCCCGAAAGCGTCACACCGCGTTCACCAACCACGGTCTCATATCCGTTGGGAAATCCCTCAATAAATTCATGTGCTTGCGCTGCCTGCGCCGCCGCCACAACTTCATCCATCGACGCATCGGGTCTGCCATAGGCAATGTTATTTTTTATCGAATCCGAAAACAGCAGGGAGGTTTGCAGCACAATGCCGATCTGATTTCGCAGCATCGCCAGATCAATCTCACGGATGTCATGTCCATCTGCGAAGACAGTCCCTTCACTGACATCATAAAAGCGCGGGATAAGATTCACAAAGGATGTTTTTCCTGAGCCTGTTGGGCCAATCAACGCGACCAAACGGTTCGGCTCGACCTTCAAGTTGATCCCGTCCAATGAAGCATTTTTTTCGTTTTGATATTTCAGCCCCACCCCGCGGAACTCGATCTCGCCGCGCAGATTTTCCAGCTTGATCGCACCCGCCTTGGATCGAATTGCAGGGGCAACGTCCAGCACTTCCAGAACACGCTGTGCACCTGCGGCTGCTTCACCACCCGCATTGACGAGTCCCGTCAAAGCCTGCGCGGGTTCCGCCATCATCAAGATGTAGGCGTTGAAAGCCACGATCGCGCCAATGGTAAGCGTCCCATCCATGACCATTTGCCCGCCGAACCAGAGAATCAACATGGTGCTGATGAGAGTTAACCAGTTGGTGGTCGGCATGATCTTTGCCCACTCGTCGATCACTTTCACCCAGGTTGTAAAAACGGCCTTGTTGGCTTTTTCAAAGCGTACCGTTTCGTACTCTTCACGCGCGAACGCCCGCACCACCTGCACGCCCGTCACGTTCTCCTGCAAACGGTTGGAGACTTCCCCAACAGCAGAATCCACGGCGAAGAATAATTTACCGATCTTTGTCCCAAAACTGGAGGTCATCAAGATCAATGGGATGATGGGCAGCAGGGAAATGATCGCCAATTTCGGGTTGACAGAGAACATCACAAACAATATGCCGAAAGATAGAAATACGAAGCGCACCAATTCCGCAATGGATGAGCCCGCAAAGCGTTCAATGGAACGCACGTCCTCGATACAACGCGAGATCAACTGTCCACTTTGGGCGTGGTCGTGATAAGAAAACGGCAGGTATTGGATGTGGTCATATAAACGGTTACGCAGGTCATAGCCAACGTTGACCGCGATCCATTCGGAAATGTATCGGTGAGTCAGATTCAATAGCGCGGAACCAAGCCCCAGCGCAAACAAAAGAAGCGCGGAACGGATCAGATTATTCGTCTCGCCACCGACCAGTCCGTCATCGATCACGGATTGGATAATGCGCGGCACGAGCAGGTTGAGTCCAGTTAACGTCAACAGAATGGCAAGTGAAGCGGTCACCTGCCAGCGATAAGGTTTTAGAAAAGTGGAAATTCGAAGTAGGTTTTTCATAAACGGGAAATTCAGGATACCACAAAAAAAGAGGCGAAAATACGACCCTATCCGTCTTCTTTTCAGTGCAGAAAATCAAATCGGGCTGATGCATGTCAGCCCGATCAATGAAGTGTACGAAAGGATTTATACGTCTACGGCGAGGCAGGTAAGCGTTTGCTCCACGCCGGGGATGGGCTGGATCTCGAGCGCCGTGATCGCGCCGAGCTTTGCAATATCAGCTGCCTCCACCACTGCGACCCCGTCATAGGGGCCGAAGGTCATGTGAGCCTCAACAACACCTTTTATTTTACGAAGGTGGCTTATCACATCCTTTACATCACCGGCGCGAATCTTGATCATGATATACGCTTTCATGTCTTCTCCTTTTATTAATCTTTTTTATTTCGAAGGAACACAACCCAATAGATGGCAGCCACAAGAACGGCTCCGCCGATAATATTGCCAATGGTAACAGGAATCAGGTTGTTTATGAAAAAAGCTTTCCAGGTGAGCACTTCGAGGCGCGGAACCTTCTCTGCAACCTTTGCCACATAGGCAGGATCAAAGTCCTTCACGAACAGGGCATACGCGATGAAGTACATATTGGCAATGCTGTGCTCAAAGCCTGCCGCCACAAACGCAGTGATCGGGAAGATGATGGCGGCGATCTTATCAAGAGTGGTGCGCGCGCTGTACGTCATCCAGACCGCGAGGCAGACCAAAGCATTACACAAGACTCCCAGCGCAATCGCTTGCGCAAACCCAAAGTCGCACTTCGCAACTGCAATCCTTAAGGCTGTAATGCCGACCGCATCCGCGCCGAAAGTATGTTGCCTGGTGAAAAACATCATGGCCGCTGTGGCGATGGAACCAATGAAGTTCCCAAAATATACAATTGCCCAATTTCGCATGAGCGCACGCCCGGTAACTTTTCCACTCGCCCATGCCATGACGATCATATTGTTGCCCGTGAACAATTCCGCGCCGCCCACAACCACCAAAATGAGGCCCAGACAAAAAACAAGCCCTGTCAGCAAACGAGTCATGCCATACGGCAAGCCTGTGGAAAAGGCCACTGACCCGTCTGCCGCTGTGACGGACATGCCGCCTGCTGCCACGGTTGTGGCAAATATCGCCCCTAACGAAATGAATGCACCTGCAAGGATGGAGAGCATCAGCATGGTGAAAGTTGGCATCTCTGCCTTTCGAACCCCCAGGTATTCAGCGCGGGTTGCCATCTCTGCGGGCAACAACGAATCAATTCGTATTTCGCTCATAGGCTGCTCCAATTCACGTATTTGCGTTCCATTCCATAAAGCTAGTGTATCAAATGGAAACTAAAGCAAAAATATGCTTTGTAACCAAAAGCAGGTGATGTTAATCCACCACCGTTTTAGATCTCTTTCTTCCAAGCCAGGCACCGACACCAGCCGCAAGCAACGCCCCTAAAACGATGATTCCCACCACCAGCCCGCTGCTCTGACGGGATACGGGCGCCGTCGGTACGGGAGTTGGTGTGGAAGTTGCAGTGGATGTTACCGGGAGCGTTGCAGTGGACGTCGGGATTCCCAGCGTCGCTGTAACTTCGATGGTTGGGGTGGCGGTATCAGGGATGGGCCGAAAAACCAAGAGAGTCTGGCCTTCAAAGATTTCATCCGATGCAAGCCCATTCAACACCTTTAACTGCTCAACCGTTGTGCCGTAAGCCAGCGCAATACTCCAAAGAGCTTCGCTCTTTTTTACAACGTGAAATATTTCCCCATTCTCCAGCGGCGTGCTCAGGAAGACGACAATTTCAGGCGTTGCTCTTGCCCCAGCCGTAGAGATCACAAATACGGACAATGGCAGTGTGGCAGTAGCGGTTGGAACAAGGGCGTTTCCCTCGGAGCCTACAACCAGAACATAATATGTCACGCCATTAGCAATGGCTTCCCCCACGCCAACATCCTGATATTCAGCGGAGAGCATCGCCGCCAGGTTGACCGTATCGCCCTGCCAGAAAGTGACCACACCTGCAGGGGTCAAATTCGAACCTGAATGAATATTCTCGGCAAAGGAGCCGCCCGTTGAAAGGTCTCCGGCGACAGAATAGCCGGCGGCAATTGCGCGTTGATAAGGCCTGCTCCCGTCTGCGCCGAAGTGCGTCACAATGCCTTTTAAAGCCAGGTAATCTGCATGGCTTTGAGCGACGCCCATCAAAATGGAATTTGTTTTGTACGGCAAAAGTCCATTGGAGGAACGTAAGGCATTCACTTCATTGATCAGTTCCTGCGCAGAGGGATCGGGAGAAAAAAGCCCAGGCTGGGCAATCACCTGCTCGGACGGAAACAGGCCAACGATTAAAGAAAGAAGCGGGATCAACATCCAATAAGCAAATCGTTTCATGGTCGCAAAATTATACCCTTCGGTTCGAGCAGCTTATGAACTGACCTTCTCAAAAAAATCGAGTCTGGGTAAAATTATATATAATATATAATCCTAGGAGATAGTCACCCATGCCCGGTTTCACCCCTGGTCGCCGCTATCAACCGCCCTTCATGCCGTTCAAGCGCCAGCCCTTCAAAAAACGTGTGCTGGCGAAAATCGAGATTGCCATCAAGGGACCTCTTTTCGGTTGTCGAATGTGCGGCAATTGTCTCCTGCAGGAAACCGCCTTTATCTGCCCGATGGAATGCCCAAAGGGGCTGCGCAATGGACCGTGCGGCGGTTCCACCCCTGAAAAATGTTACGTGGACGAATCGCGTCCATGCATCTGGTACAAGATCTACGAACGCTCCTTCAAACTCGGCCGTGAGGCACTCCTGCTTGAAGTGTTGCCGCCCATGGATTGGGAAAAAGCAGGGACGGAGGCCTGGGGTGATGTTTTTGATCAGGCAAAAAAGGTGGGGATGAAAAAGATCGTAACGGGTCTTTCTTCGAGGGAAGCTGGTTCTGTTTCGAAAACATTGGATTCTATCTTTCGGCCTGTGCGTCAGCCTGATTGGTGGCAGGGGGATGCAGAGTACCATGCACCAAAATACACCGAACCCGTTTCCGAACTCGAGCGCAGGCTCAAAGCAGGCGAGTTTGTGGTCGCCGCCGAAGTCACACCTCCCATCTCCACCAACACTGACAAATTAAAACAAAGCATTGAATTGATAAAGCCTTGCGTGGCCGCCATCAATTTTACAGACAGCCCCTCCGCCATTCCACGCATGTCCTCCTGGGCATGCAGCAAAATGGCATTGGACTTGGGTGCAGAACCCGTAATGCAGATCACTGGCCGTGATAATACGCGGGTCGGTTTGCAATCGAGCGTGATGGGAGCAGCGGCATTGGGCGTGCGAAACGTTCTCTGCCTGACAGGCGACAGCATGGCGCTCGGTCCCAGTCCGCACGGGCGTATGGACATTGTTGACTTGGACGGCATCCAGATGCTGTGGATCTTGAGGAGGCTGCGCGACGAAGGCAAATATCTGGACGGGCGTGAGATCAAATCTCCCCCACAATACTTCCTCGGCGCGGCGGCTTCCCCGTTTGCTTCAAACATGAAGTTCCAGGCTTTACGCGAACAGAAGAAGGTTAATGCTGGCGCGCAATTCTTCCAGACAAATGTTGTCTTTGACGCCGATGCCATCGACGACTGGCTGAACGAGATGGCAAAGCGCAGTGTTTTGGACAAGGTCTACATCATGGTCGGTCTTACGCCATTAAAAAGTTACAAAACTGCCGTGTATATGAATGAAAAGATACCGGGCGTGTTTGTGCCTGAAAAAATCATCAGACGCATGGAAGCTGCCAGGGAAAAAGGCGGCGAACAGGAGGAAGGGGTGCAGATCACACTGGAACTGCTCGAAAAGATCAAGACCAAACAAGGCGTGCACGGAATTCACCTCATGGTAGTCGGCTGGGAAGAGATCGTCCCGCGCATCGTAAAAGAAGGGCTGGGAAGATAGTCCGCAAAGGAATGTAAAACGATCTTGATAATTCAAGGTCGTTTTTTGATTAAGGATAAAAAGAAATATGTTAAACTGGTCAAAATCTTTATTTGGAACTTCGCCCTCAAGCCTCGAACGGTGGAACCAAACAGCACTGTTAAACGTTTAGAATTCGCAAAAACCTACTTCCAGGAGAGATAATGCTCAAACGAATCATCGAATCGTCGCGGCTCGAGATTTTCATAGCCGCCATGATCGCCCTTGCCTCGATCACGACCGCCCTTGTTACGTGGCGCGCCAGCATGGCAGGCTCCCAAGCCGGAGACGCCATCCGTCAAGGGCTGATCGACGCAGTCAAGCAGCAGGCATCAACAAACGAGAATTGGAAAAAAACATACGAAGAAGGCGGCTATGCACAAACCTACGCCGCCACACTCGCGCAAATTGAAGCCTTCGAAAAAAGCGGAGAAAGTGCAGCAGAAGCGCAGGCAAAAAATTTGCGTCAATACCTACTGCCTTCGCTGCAACTGTTTTCCCAAAACCTGACCTCGGACCCAAAGTATTTAAAGAGCGACGGAACCTACGATCTTGAACAACGCTTTGCCGACCTTCAAGCTCAGAGTCCCAGCAGCAGCCTTGACCCCGAAGCGTCCTTCAAAGCGGCAGATATGTACGGCGCCGAACAACGCTGGCTGACAATGGACATCGTCCTGCTTGCCATCAGCCTCTTCTGGCTGGCATTTGCCGAATTAAATACAGGTCGATCACGGCTCTTCACACTCCTCATCGGAGTGGGGCTTTATTTGATCAGCCTGACATGGTTTGGCGTGGTTGAGATTGCCTTTCTTGTAATTCGTGGAGGCGCACTGTGATGGAAAATCCGCTTCAGCCCCCGCCCGTACCTGTTTCTGGTAACGATATGCAGAGTCAAACACCTGAACAAGGTCAGGACAAATCCGCCGACCGTTATAAAACCTTTATTGTTGTGATGACTTTGATCACAACGATTGTCACCGCCATTGTCGCAAGCCTGCAGGCAGATGCAAATATCCGCTCCAATACCGCCAACCGCGACTCGCAGTACTATGCGGTATTAGTCTCAGGTGAAGTACAGCGACAAGGATCAAAAGGAAGCTATGATCTGAATACCATGGCGGAATATTTACGCCTGTCACAAGAGTCGCTGATCCTGCAGATCACAGCCCTGGAGCAGGATGACAAAGGCAATAAATCAGATGCGGCAATCAGCGATCTCATGGCAGCAGGCGCAGAGGCCCGTTCAGAAAAAGTAAAATCCTTTTCTATTTTTTACACAGACCCTCGCTACGCGCCGTCAACTGCAGACGGGCTGCCCAACACGGAAGCTTATCTTCAGGACGCACTTGCCAAAGCCAACGAGTACACAGAAATACAAAATGCCGCAGTGGATGATTATCGCCTATGGAACAGCAAAGCGGATTCCTATGTCAGCGTTTTGACCGTGCTGGCAGTGGCTTTCTTCCTTTTTGGCCTTGCCCAAGCCCTGCGCGGACGCATGAGACTGGTTTTCGCCACTTTCGGTTCTGTGATCCTGCTTGTTTCAAGCGCATGGACGGTACTCGTTCTACTATAATAAAAGAAACGCTTATTGAATGTCTTGAAAATGGCAGGGCAGAACATTTTCAAAATCACTTGCCCGAGACGCAAGCATAAATATAACGATATAATTTCACAACAACTTGAAAGGAACGGGCAATGAATCGATATCTATTCATACTATTTATAGGGCTTATTATTACCAGTTGTCAATCCGCGCGCACCACCACAGGCAGCCCCACTTTGTCATACACCAGCATCGCGCTGGCGCAGACCGCCACCCCGATCCCTCCAACCGAAACGCCAACCATAACACCCACTGTGCCGGCAGAAGAAGTGCTGT
>JAEURE010000087.1 GCA_016789485.1 Anaerolineales bacterium
ACAGTTTTCTCGCATTTCGTACTGGATTGGTTCGTTCATATCCCTGAAATGCCTTTGCTCAGTGAGAACTCTCCAAAGGTTGGATTAAGCCTATGGAATAACCTTCCGCTCGCGCTCGGACTGGAAATTGGTCTTGTCCTCATTGGCTTTATCTACTACTTGAGTGTGATCAGACCTAAAACGAACCTTGCGAAGTATGGAGTCGCTGCTCTTCTGGTTTTGATCACAGCGTTGACTATTACCGGTCAATTGTTTGCCGAAACCCCTCCACCCGCAAATGGAGCCGCCATGTCCTGGATACTCCAACCGTTCCTGATCTGCGGTTTGGCATATTGGTTCGATAGAAAGGAGGCACGAAAAATATAGAAGTTTTATGACTCTCAAATCAAATTTTTGAAAATTTTATCCGTTGAAAAAGAAAGGAATTTACCAATGACTACTTCAATTTTTACAACCAACAAGACCAGTTCCAGTTCTCTGGTGCAAAAGTATCCGATCCCAATTCTCTTCCTGCTTGTGCTTGGGCTCACCTGGCCCTTCATGATCGTGGATGTACTCGGTTCTCATGGCATTCTACCGTTTCGTGTGCCTGTCGCGTTGTGGCTTGTGATGGGATACATGCCAACCCTCGCGGCGGTCATCGTCACTGGGTTAACGCAAGGCAGGGAAGGTGTTCGCGCCTTGTTTAGAAAAATTTTGATCGCCCACGTTGGGTTCAAGTGGTATGCGTTTGCGATCTTCGGGCTGGCGGCGATTTGTGTGATTGCCATTCTGCTGAGCAATTTGTTTGGAGCGACCACCAATAGCCCCATCATCCCTGCGGAAATGCCTGCGGCTGGGCCACTCGCATTGCTGCTCAATGCCGTGCTCGGTCTCATCGTCAGAGGCATTATGAACGGCGAAGAATTTGCATGGCGTGGTGCCGCTCTTCCGCGATTACAGGCAAAATACAACGCCCTGACCTCCAGCCTGTTTCTCAGCATCCCCTGGATATTGTTCCATCTTCCGCTCTTTTTCACAAAAGGAACTTCGCAGGCAGATATGTCGTTCGCCTGTTACGCAATTCAACTTGCAGCCACCTCCATTCTTTTCACATGGCTTTACAACAACACCCGTGGAAGCGTCTTGTTGGCGTATCTGCTGCATGCCGCAATGAATACATGGACGAGCTTCTTCGCGATCGATTCTACGAATCAATTTCAAGGCTGGATATTGACAGGCGTGTTCGTGGTTCTGGCTGCCATCGTGATAATCATTTCAGGCGCAGAAAACCTCTCGCGGACGAACGCAAGGATTCAAGAATAAAAAATGCTGCTAAAAGGTGACAGTCATTTTGAAAGTGACTGTCACCTGATTGAAAGGTAGAAATGAAAAGGCGAAACATGTTGATCTTACTTTTAGCCGTGATACTTTTTTTAACCGTTGGGTTATACGCTTTCGCTCCTCATCCGCCAGCCACACCGAAACAAGTAGAAAATATCACTGAGTTAGAAACTTACTTGAATCAATTGACCGCTTCAGGTAACCCGCCCGGGTTATCGGTGATCGTGGTCAAAGATGGCGAAGTCGTCTACAACAACGCCTTCGGTTATGCCGATGCTCCACGCAAGATCAAAGCCACGCCAGAGACCGTCTATCACTGGTGGTCGATGACCAAAATTCCCACCGCAATTGCCATCATGCAGTTGCGGGAGCAGGGCAAGTTGACTCTTGATGATGAAGTCACAAAACATTTGCCGTGGTTCAAGGTGAAATACCCTTCAAGCACCAGCCCTACTATCACCATCCGTCATTTGCTTCAACATACTGCAGGTTTGAGAAACCCCATCCCCGCCATGATCGGCTGGGTGCATTATGACGACACAACTCCAAATCAAACCGATGTTCTGAAAAAATATTTACCCAAATTCAATTCACTGGAATTCGAGCCAGACACTAAAGCCGTATACAGCAACTCGAATTATATGGTGTTGGGCGCGATCATTGAGGCGGCATCTGGTCAAGCCTATGAGACCTACATCACCGAAAATATTTTGAAACCGCTCGGTATGACGCAGACAGGCTTTGTCTACTCTCTTTCAATGGCGGAACACGAAGCCGCTGGCAGCTTGCCTGTCGTCCACTTCTTCACGCCGCTCCTGCCAACCCTGCTGGATACGAACGCCCTTGTCCGTGAGCGGAGCGGGAAGTTGCTATGGCTGAATCGAATTTATATTGAAGCGACCCCGCCCACAGGTCTGATCGGAAGCGCACCTGACGCAGCAAAATTGATGAAGGCATACCTAAACCGCATCACACCTAACGGACAGTTGGTCCTGCTTCCCGAATCCATCACCACGCTGACAGAGACTCCACCCATCAACGGCCGCGGACTTGGCTGGGCAATCGGCGAATCAAATGGTGAACGTTACCTTGAGCATGGTGGTGGTAGGCCCGGCTTTGCCGCCACCATGCGCCTTTATCCTGATGCTGGAATCGGCATCGTCATCCTTGCCAATGGAACGGATCTAGATCGCGATGGCCTTGCCGATTTACTGAGGAAAATCAATTATTAGTCAAAGGAAAACAATCATGTCAAACATTACTGTTACTGATATTCATTCAAAAGAGAAGGGCATAACAGCCTTTATCAAACGCAACCCACTGATCTCAATGTACGTCATCATGTTCAGCCTGGCTTGGTCTGTCATGATCCCGCAGTCGCTTTATTCGCAAGGCATTCTGGCCACCCAGATCCCTGAATTTCTCGAAATCCTGACTGGTTGGTCTCCTGCCATCGCATCGATCCTGGTCTCCGCTGTAATTGCCGGGCGTGCGGGAGTTCGTGAACTGTTGAGTCGCTTCTTAATCTGGCGTGTCGGGCTTCGATGGTATCTCGTCGGTGTGTTCCTGTTGGCCTTTATCATCCTTGGCGGAATTGGTCTTCATATGCTTTTCGGCGGTGCAATGCCTGTCATCCCAGCGGCAGATTCGCCCCTCTGGCAGACTGCTTTGGTCTTTATTGCCATGATTCTGTTCCTGTCCTTGTTCAACATGGAAGAGGTTGCCTGGCGGGGTTTCGCCTTGCCGCACTTGCAAGTTCGTTATGGTGCATTGGCCGCAACGTTGCTCATTGCGATTCCTGAAGTGATACTCCATCTGCCGTTATTCTGGATAAAAGATTCTTTTATTCGCAGTGTTGGCATAGATTGGTTTTCGGCATTCTCAATCGCGGCAGTGTGCATTTATGTCTATGTTTTCAATAAGACCAAAGGCAGCCTCATCATCGTAACCCTTCTGCATGCTTCGCAAAACGCCTGGTCTAACCTGCTCTCTGATAACAGCGCTGGGCCCTTCCATTACACAGTTATCTTGATCTGGGTGATAGTCATTATGTTGATCACAATGACGCGAGGTCGATTGGGTTATCGATCATTAGAGAAATAATTGCAGAAAAGTGATATGAGCATTGCGATCCTTGCAGGTGGAACTGATCTCGACCGTATAGGGTTTATAAGCGACTCGCCTCATTTAATAAACACTCCCTTGTTTTTCAAGCAAGGGAGTGAGGCGAATGCCAGATCCGCACTTACACCAGGCTGATTTTAATCATGTTCCCATTGACATAACTCATGAAGGTGCCATCCATATGAAAGCGCGGATCAGTTTCGTAGTATGTACGAACTGCGTCAAAATTGGGGACATCGTTCATTGTCAATGTGGCAACTTCTTCGAGCACGGCAAGGTCGGCGGGGTTATCCAGTTGCTCGTTGAGGATGATTCCCCAGCAATCCCACGGAAGCAGTTCCATTTTGTTGAGTGAGGCCACATCACGCACGAAATTCTCGCGTATAAAGCCAAATCCATTCATTTCGAAGATGCCAAATTGGGTCGGGTCTTGTTCACCGGCGCGGCATATCTGCCAGGCTTTGCCGCCGACGATGAATTGATCACGCGGCACATCCAGGACATCAAAGTCGATCTTCAATGCATCGCGCTGTAATTGATCCAATTGTGCATCCACAAGCACCCAGCGATCTTGTTCTCGATTCCAATATTCGGCCACCCAATGATCTTCAAAATGATCCGGCATAAAGTATGCAGCAAAGCCGCAGCGTGCGCGTGCCGGGATGCCCAAATGGCGCAGCATTGCAACGAGTAACAACGAGTGATCGCGGCAATTGCCAAGCAATTTCTTTTCAACAGGCCGTGCTTCTGTGATTGGACGTGGGTCGAGTTCAAGGGTTCGTGTGAGGCGCTTTTCCATTGAGCGGAGTTGCAGATCATCCACACGTTCGGGTGCAGGCTTGAATCCGTATCGTTCCGTCCAGAAAACGTGAATGGTGACCCCTTGTACAATCTTGACCAATTCAGAAATGGAAGTTGGAAGATTCTCAAAAAGAGATTTGCGAGTCCCCGGGTCAGATATAAGACCTTGTTGGGTGAAGTAATCAAGGGTTGGATTCATAGGTGTCTCCAGGTTGGGTTTGTGATTTCATCTATACATCGGAGAGGGATGTATAACCGTTTAAGTGTATTGTATCAAAATCAAAACACAGATGACCTGCTCTTGTGAATTCCCCGGGTAATTCTTTTAGCCACCCAGGCCCGGATGGCGTATCCATTTGGGATATTGAATCAGGAGGTGGCTGGGAAAGAAGCGGGGCGCATGTGCCCGGTTGACTCCGTGAAATCTTTGGATTCGCCCTGCTCAGGTGGGCATGCGAATCCCCGCCATTCGGACAGGTGGATTTTAGTTTCAAAACTGTACAATGTTGTTGTTGGTACCCACTTAATTAAGGAGCGAGGCCATGTCGTTTGCTGTTGAAGTTAACCATCTCAAAAAGTCATTCGGCGATTTTCAAGCGGTGCAGGATGCGAATTTCTTTGCCGCCTCCGGGGAAGTGTTGAGTCTGCTTGGCCCGAACGGCGCAGGAAAATCCACCACGATCTCCATGCTCTCAGGTTTGCTCGCACCGACCAGCGGCGATGCATGCATTATGGGACATTCCATTATCAAAGAGCCCGAGCATGCAAAGGCGAGCCTTGGTGTGGTGCCGCAGGATATTGCGTTGTATCCTGATCTTTCGGCGCGCGAGAACTTGGTCTTTTGGGGCAAGATGTATGGCTTGCGTGGCACGGTGTTGAAATCACGTGTGGATGAAGTGCTGGAAGTGATCGGGTTGTCAGATCGACAGAAGGATCACGTTGGCAAGTTTTCAGGCGGTATGAAACGGCGCGTCAACATCGGGGCGGCGTTGCTGCATAAACCTGATGTCGTCATCATGGATGAGCCGACCGTTGGCATTGACCCGCAGAGCCGCCGCCACATTCTCAATAACGTAAAAGAATTGAATCAACTGGGCATGACCGTGCTCTACACAACACATTATATGGAGGAGGCGGCTGAGCTTTCGCATCACATTGCCATTATGGATAAGGGCAGGATCATTGCATATGGTACACATGATGAATTGATCAAAATGGTCGGTGAACAAACGCGCATTGATCTTACCCTCAATACCGAAGCCGAAAAAATTTTGTCGGCCTGGCAAAAGACCGAAGGAGTTTCGAAGATCGACTCGGCTGATGGGAAAATCACGGCGCTTGTTGATGATTCAAACCGCGTCTTGCCGCGTTTGTTCGATGCCGCGTCGAAAGCCAATGTACGCATTACGTCTGTGGATATTCAGGAACCGAATCTCGAGACGGTTTTCCTGCATCTCACGGGCCGTGCTCTGAGGGATTGACATGAAAATACTGGATATTGCCTTCAAAGATCTGACGCGTTCATTTCGGAGCGCGTTTGCCATCGGGATGATGGTGATCGCGCCGTTGATGCTTACCGGATTGATCTATTTCGCCTTCGGCGGCGGCTCAAACGACAGCCCAAGCATGCCCGCCATTAAAGTAGGTTTTGTCAATCTGGATGTTTTACCTGCCGAATCTCCGCTCGATGCGCCGCTCGGTGACAATATCCGCAGTATGTTCTTCGACGAGAGTGTAGAGTCGTGGATCACTGCGACTGATTATGTTAATGAAACCTCGGCACGCGCGGCGTTGGATAAACAGGAAATTGGTATTGCTGTCATTGTTCCGCAGAATTTCACAGAACGTTATCTCAGCGGCAACCAGGATGTGCAGGTATTGATCATCAGCGACCCGACGCTATCCATTGGCCCAGATGTTGTAGAGAACATGGTTACGATGATGGTGGACGGAGTGGCAGGCGGTGGAATTGCATTGGAGACGATCATGGAACGATCTCAAGCCAATGGCATCGAACCCGACCCTGTACAATTCCCCGTGTGGATTCAACGATTTGGGGATTGGTATGCTGATTTTCAGCGCAATCTCTTTCATCATCCCGATAAGGCTGCATTCGTAGTTGTTGCGCCGTCAGCGGGTGAAACCGAAACAGCGAATCCCATTCAAAAAGTGCTGGGCTTGACCATGGCTGGGCAAATGATCTTCTTTGCTTTTTTCACGGGCGCATATTCGATGATGTCCATTTTGCGGGAGGATGAAGAAGGGACATTGGCGCGCTTGTTTACTACGCCCACAGATCGCACCTCCATTTTGACCGGCAAATTTCTGTCAGTGTTCATCACAGTCATCTTACAAGGACTGGTGTTGATGGTTGCGGGGCATTATGCCTTTGGAATTATCTGGGGTGAATTCAGTGGGGTCGCATTGGCGCTGACTGGTCAAGTCATTGCGGCGACAGGTTTGGGTGTATTGCTGATCGCATTCGTAAAAAACACGCGGCAAGGCGGGCCTGTCCTTGGCGGCGGGTTGACCGCACTCGGTATGCTCGGTGGTTTGTTCACGGCGAACATCCCAAATGCCATGCCCGCTGCGATGAACATGATTGCCAACTTCACTCCGCAAGGCTGGGTGCTGAAAGCCTGGCGCATGGTGATGGATGGTCAATCATTTGGTGATTTGCTTCTCCCATTTGCGGTGTTGGTGGCGATGGGGGCGATGATGTTCACTGTTGGCGCCATGATGTTCAGAAGGCGCTTCGCATAGCCAAAAGCGCTATTGCTCTCTCTCTATTTAGGTACGAAATAAAGTGACTGGCGGATGAGAAAATAAAGCCAATGGCCAGGAGACTAATAAATGAGAATATTTGATCTTGCCCTCAAAGATTTATCCCAGATGTTTCGTGACAAACGGTCACTGCTATTTCTTGTTGTGATGCCGATTGTGTTCACGTTCTTTATGGGATTTGCATATAAGAATGTTGGCGGTGACCCCAATGTGGACAACCGCCTTCCGTTGGCAGTGATAAATCCAGAACCTGACGCGGTGTTGAATAAGGCGCTGGTCACTCGCTTGGAATCATCTGACTCGATACGCATCGAAAGCATGAACGAAATGGATGCAATGGACACGTTTCATAAGGGGGGAGTGGCTGGGGTGTTGATCATTCCTTCGGGGTTCAGCGACCAAGTTTCGGCGGGGAATGAGGCGCAGTTGACTTTGATTGCAGATCCAACCTCTGCGAGTGGACAGTCGCTATATCAGTTGTTACGAGTCCCGATATCTCAATTGATGAGCGCTGTGGAGATCAGCCGTGAGACTACGGATATTCTTGGCAAGGCTGATTCATCTGCCGAACAAAGTGCGGCCTTCGATCTGGCATGGGATAAATGGACACAGGCATCAAAGATTTCGTTGGTCAAGATGGAACAGGCTGTTGCAGAAGAGTCATCCGATTGGACGGGCGGTAATCCATATAATCAATCGTCGCCTGGAATTCTTGTGCAATTTGCGATCTTCGGATTGGTGACATCCGCGCAGATTTTGGTTCAGGAGAAGAAGACACGCACGCTGCAACGCTTGATCACGACTGCGATGAAACCCTGGGAGATCGTGGCGGGACATATGCTTGCAATGTTCACGGTCACTTTCCTACAAACCGCCATGCTCGTGGTATTTGGTCAATGGGTGTTGAGCGTCGATTATTTACGTGAGCCGATCGGGGTTTTGTTGGTGGCTGTGACGTTGGGATTATGGGTGTCGTCGATGGGTTTGTTGATCGGCGTCATCGCTATGGATGAACAGCAGGTCATTCTATATTCGATGATTGCGATGTTCCTGTTTTCGGCGATGGGTGGGACGTGGTTCCCGCTGGAAACAACAGGCGGCGCGTTCGCGGCCATTGGCAAGGTAATGCCCTCAACGTGGGCAATGACTGGATTACAAAATATTCTGATTCGCGGGCTGGGAATAGAGTCTGTGTGGATGGCTGTTGGGCTACTAGCCGCATATGCACTCTTCTTTTTCGTGCTGGCAGTGTGGCGTTTTAAGAAGATCGAGGTGTAGCTTTGGTTTGATGTCGACAAGCTGTTGAACTGGCAGGATAAATTATTCTAATGAAAAGCCAGTCCCGACAACTGGTGGTTTGTCGGGACCGATAATCTTATGCACTCAGGTGGAATATTGATGTTCCCTCAAAGTAATGGAATATGAACTTAAGAAACACTCTAAGGTAAATCTATGCAGTTCCCGCTGTTGAGTTGGATCGAGTGATTGGAATTGGCAACAAGTGCGCACATTTGTGTCGCATCCGATGGGCGGCTGGACACAATGTATTGAGTAAACGGTGGGTCGCCATAGGATCCCCAGGTTAACTTCCATGGGCCGGAACCTGGTGAGCCTGCCTGTTCCGGAGGAATGTTATTGAAAAACATGTGAACGTGCAGATTGGACGAATCCGGGAAATTATGCACTTCATAATCAACTACATAAACGCCTGCCTCCAGGCGAATGCCAGTGATGACAACATAGGGTGTTTCGGGTGTGGGAGTGAATGGAATGGGTGTTTCGGTTGGGATGTCCGTAGGGGCCACTGTTGCCTCAGGAGCAATGGTCAGCGTGGGAACTTCTGTATTCACAACCGGCACAAGCGGCGATTCAGTTGGAGCGCCAGGCTCTTTACCTAAAAAGTTGCTGGCCAGAAATATCGCACCTGCAATAACGATGCATCCTATGCCCAATAATCCTCCAATAACAAGCGGCAATACGAGTCTGGATT